>DATNJP010000267.1:0-8075 GCA_035603855.1 Luteibacter sp.
TTCCCCCGCCGGCCTTTCTCTTTACCGCTATTCTCTCCACGTCCCTCACTTCCAGGCTGTCCATGCTCCAGCAGTTACTTGCGAAGAAAGCTCCCCAGGCCGAACCTGACGACGCGCACGGCCCCGCCCTGCGCCGCACACTCGGTCCATGGGGCCTCACGGCCCTGGGCATCGGCGCCGTCATCGGCGGCGGCATCTTCGTCATCACCGGTGTCGCCGCAGCCGAACACGCGGGCCCGGCGATCATCCTGTCCTTCATCCTCGCGGCGATCTGCAGCACCTTCACGGCACTGTGCTACGCCGAGTTCGCCTCGATGATTCCCGTCTCGGGCAGCGCGTATTCGTATGCCTACGCCACGCTCGGCGAAGGCGCCGCGTGGTTCATCGGCTGGAACCTGATCCTCGAGTACGGCGTCTCCGCCTCCGCGGTGGCGGTGAGCTGGACGGGTTACTTCGTCAGCCTGCTCGACCACGTCGGCATCCACATTCCTCCCGCGCTGACGAACGCGCCGGTGGACTGGGTCGACGGCCACATGGTCCTGACCGGCGCGCTGTTCAACCTGCCCGCCGTCGGTATCACGCTGGCGCTGACCTGGGTCTGCTACGTGGGCATCAAGGAGTCCACTGGCATCAACATGGCCATGGTGCTGCTGAAGACGGCACTGATCGTGGTCGTCATCATCGTTGGCGCAAGCCACATCGATACCGCCAACTGGCACCCGTTCATTCCCGCCAACCAGGGCGGCGACAAGTACGGCTGGCCGGGCATCCTGCGCGGCGCGTCGATGGTGTTCTTCGCCTACATCGGCTTCGAAGCGACATCCACCGCGGCCCAGGAATCCAAGAACCCGCAGCGCGACATGCCCATCGGCACGCTCGCCTCGCTGGGCATCTGCACCATTCTCTATATCGCCATGGCGGCGGTACTCACGGGCCTCGTTCCGTTCGACCAGCTGGGTACGTCCGAGCCGGTCGTCACCGCCATTCGCCAGCATCCTGAACTCGGCTGGCTGCGCGGCATCGTCGAAGTCGGCGCACTGATCGGCCTGTCGTCGGTCGTGCTGGTGATGATCATCGCGCAGCCGCGCATCTTCATGATCATGGGACGCGACGGCCTGATGCCGAAGGTCTTCACCACCATCCATCCGAAGTACCGCACGCCGCACATCAACACGGTGATCACCGGCCTCGGCATCGCGCTGCTCGCGGCGGTGTTTCCGCTCAACGTGCTCGGTGACCTCACGTCGATGGGAACCCTCGTCGCATTTTGCGCCGTGTGCGCCGGCGTCATGATCCTGCGCAAGACCGCACCTGATCTGCCGCGCACATTCCGCGTGCCGTTCGCATCGGTGACATGCGTGCTCGGCATTCTCAGCTGCATCGCACTGCTCTGGTCGATGGGTGTTCGCAACTGGGTGCTGATGGGTGTGTGGACGGTGCTCGGCATCCTCATGTACGTCGTCTACGGATACCGCAACAGCCGCCTGAAGCGTCGCGGCTGAGCGGCCGGCGCCGGGGCGGCCAAAACCTCGACCAAGGTTGACGAATTCGGCATAACTGATTGTTTTTGCGAACGAACACGCAAAAACTCGCATGTCATTTAACTGCCATTGGCCGGTCGCCCACGGAGGGGAGTATGATCCCGAGTCCGCGGGTAAATCACTTGGCAGTGGGCCCCGGATTGCCGCCCAGCGCGTCAGGCGGGTCAGCTCCTCGGCCTGGCGCGCTTGGGCTGCATTTTATGAAAGGCAAAGAAAAGGCCAGCCGCCCGGCTGGCCTTTGTCGTTCCCGGGACAGGGCCTGACCGGCCCTACCAAGCGGCTGGTCAGATCATGACGGCGTGAGACACACACCAGCCCTTCGAGGCCACTGCCTTGCCCGGGAAGAGCTGGCACGGCCCCCAGGCCGCCGAGGCCTTGCCCTGGTAGAAATTGCAGTTGAAGCAGGCGTCCTGCGGGGTCTTCCTGCCCGCGGCCTTGCTGCTGTCCTCGGTGTACTTCAGGGCCGACGCCGTGGGGTCGGCCGGGGACAGGTGAGGCAGGTCCTGGGCACGGGCCAGTTCCGGCAGGACCCCGAGGACCGTGGCGGCTGCCACGCCGCCGGCGGCGGCCTTGAGGAATCGGCGACGCCCCGCATTATTCTGATCGTGTTGCGACATAGGTGAACCTCCGTCGATGGTCAACCGAAGGAAATCACCCCCGGTGCTTGCCGAAATCGTACCGTCTTAGGCCAAAGACGAGTGGTTCGCATTAAGGCTTCGGGCGTCCGCGTTGAACGTGCAAGGCCCGGTTTGCACCCCCATGTTATGATTTCCACCTGTTTGGACGTCCAAATCCCCATGTCGAAGACCGAATCGCCCGTCGATCCCACCCTGCTCGCTGAGCGCGCCGATGCCATCGCCAACGCCGCCCGCGAATTGGCCGCGTTCGGCTGGACGCCCGCGACCAGCAGCAATTTCTCGATGCGGATCGACGACGAACTCGCCGCGATCACGATCTCCGGCCGCGACAAGGGCCGCCTGGGTCGCGACGACATCATGGTGATCGACATGGACGGCAAGGCGGTCGGTTCGACTCATCGCCCGTCCGCGGAGACCGGCCTGCATACGCAGGTTTATCGTCGCTTCCCGGAAGCCAACGTGGTGCTGCACACGCATTCCCGCACGCAGAGCGTCGCCTCGCGACTGTTCGCGGCGGAAGGCCGCGTGCACCTCGAGGGTTGGGAGCTGCAGAAAGCGATCTCCGGCTACACCACGCATGAAAGCGTGCTCGACATCCCCGTTTTCCCCAATACGCAGCACATGCCCGAACTTGAGGCCCAGGTGGACGCCTGGATCGACTCGGGCAAGCCGCTGTACGCCTATCTCATCAACGGGCACGGCATCTATACCTGGGGTCGCGACATGGCTGAAACCCGCCGCCACCTCGAGGCCCTGGAATTCCTGCTGGCCTGCGAACTCGACCTAAGGAGGCTTTCCCCATGAGCCGTCTACGCATCTACGAAGACAACAAGCACGACACTCCCCTCTCGGTCCTCGAAGACCATGCCGCCATCACCACCGCCCTGAACGCGGTTGGCGTGCGCTTCGAACAATGGGAGGCCAACCAGCCGATCGCCCCCGGTGCGACGCAGGACGAGGTCATCGCGGCCTACCGCCCAGACATCGATCGCCTCATGACCGAAAACGGCTATCGCTCGGTCGACGTGATCAGCCTCAAGCCGGATCACCCGGATCGTGCGGTGTTCCGCCAGAAGTTCCTGAACGAGCACACCCACAGCGAGGACGAAGTGCGCTTCTTCGTCGCCGGTGCCGGCCAGTTCACCCTGCACATCGACGGCAAGGTGTACGAAGTGCTGTGCGAAAAGGGCGACCTGATCAGTGTGCCCGCCAACACCACGCACTGGTTCGACATGAGCGAGTCGCCCTACTTCGTCGCGATCCGTCTCTTCACGAACACCGAAGGCTGGGTGGCCAACTTCACCGGCACCGACATCGCCGAGCGTTTCCCGCGCATGTCGCCGCACAAGTCGGCGGCCACCGTTTCGTAAGCGGGTTCCGTCGTTTATCCTGCGGGTCTCCCCGACCCGCAGGTTTTCCCCCGCATGTCCGATATCCGCGCCATCCTCACCGACATCGAGGGCACCACCAGCTCGATCGACTTCGTCAAGGACGTGCTGTTTCCTTACGCCCGCAAGCACCTGCCGGCCTACGTGGAAACGCACACGGACGAGGCGGAGGTCCAGCACTGGCTTCACGAGGCCGCCAAGGAAGCGGGCATCGTGGAAGCCACGCGCGGCGAGATCATCGACCTGCTCATCCGCTGGATCGACGAAGACCGCAAGTCCACCGCGCTGAAGGCCCTGCAGGGCATGATCTGGCGCGAAGGCTACGAATCCGGCGCCTATGTCTCGCACATGTACCCGGAAGTGGCCGCGCGGCTGCGTGCGTGGCACGACCAGGGCATGAAGCTCTACGTCTACTCCTCGGGCTCGGTGCCGGCGCAGAAGCTGCTGTTCGGCTTCAGCGAGAACGGCGACCTCACGCCACTGTTCTCGGGTTACTTCGATACACAGACCGGGCACAAGCGCGAGACGGAGTCGTACCGCCGCATCGCGGAGACGATCGGCCTGCCCCCGGCGCAGATCCTGTTCCTGTCCGATATCCGCGAAGAGCTGGACGCCGCCCGCGAAGCCGGCATGCGTACCACGCAACTCATCCGTCCGCCCCAGGCCATCAGCGACAACGGCCATCCTGCAGTCGCCGACTTCGATGCCATCACTCCTTGATCCACGCCGGCGGACGGCGATCTACGTCCTGGCGTCCTTCGCCGCGGGTGCCCTGCTCACCGTGGCGTTGCTTCGCTTCGGCCCCGAGCCGCTGACGGCCCGACCCGAACCCATCGCCGTGACGGCGTCCGCTCCGTCGCCCGCCAGCACGAGTAGCGGCCCCGCCGCCACGTCCAGCACGGCCGATGCGTCCCCGCCGGCCGATGCCGCCACGGATCAGGGGTCGGTGGACATGGACGCCGATGCCTGGCCGACCGATGCGCCGACGCCGGAGCAGATATTCACCGCGCAGCCCGCGACGCTGCGCGAAGCGATCGGCAGGCTCGCCCCGCGCACGCCCGGCAAACCGAATGTCTACGCGATCGCCTTCGGCGCCGACGGCTCTGAGGACGTGTTCCGCAACGAAGCCGAATACGTCGACAGCCTGATGACCACGCGCTTCGGCAGCCCACGCCATACGCTGGTGCTGGAGAACAACCCGGCAAGCCTCTCCATCCGGCCGCTGGCCAGCTGGACCAATCTCGAGGGCGCGCTCGACGGTTTGTCGAAGGTCATGGATCCGCGCGAGGACATCCTGCTGCTGTACGTCGCCACCCATGGCGGCAACGATCACTCGCTGCTGGTCGACATGGATCCGATCCCGCTCGACCAGCTCGATCCGGATGGCCTGGCCGACATCCTCGGCAAGCATGCGTTTCGCTGGAAGGTGCTGGTGGTGAATGCGTGCTACTCGGGCGGCTTCGTACCGAAGCTGCGCGGCGCAGGCACGCTGGTACTGACCTCGGCCCGCAGCGATCGCACGTCGTTCGGCTGCGGCGCGGATTCGGACATCACCTACTTCGGCCGCGCGTGGCTGGCCGATGGACTGAACGCGACGCCGGATTTCATTGAGGCTTTCGACAAGGCCAAGGTCGAGATCGCGGCGTGGGAGGCCAAGGATTCGCTGGAAGCCTCCGAGCCGCAGATCGACGTTGGTGCCGGGATCGGTGAGAAGCTGGCCGCTTGGCGGAAGGCTGCGAAGATTGGGCCGGTGGTGCCTTTTCAGGCGGCGAAGTGAGGGGGACCTTTTTCGCCGCTGAAGCGGCTCCTACAAGAGCCGCGATCGCGTTTACGCTGAGGTGTCGAGCGAGAAGCGGTCGGCGTCCATCCATGCCGGGAAGCGTTCGCGGTGGGCTTTCAGCGGCGCTGGGTCCAGGATCACCGTGACGACCTGTTCCTGCGTGCCCAGTTCCACCAACGGCTCGCCGACCGGGTCGATCACCGCGCTGTCGCCCGCGTAAGGCAGGTCGTTGCCGTCCACGCCGACGCGGTTCACGCCGATTACATAGGCCAGGTTTTCGATGGCCCGTGCGCGCAGCAAGGTGCGCCAGGGTTGCCGGCGCGGCGCCGGCCAGTTGGCCACGAAGAGGGCGAGGTCGTAGTCCATGCCGCCCGCCGATGCCTCGCGGCGACCGTTACGCAGCCACACCGGGAAACGCAGGTCGTAGCAGACCTGCGGCAGGATCCGCCAGCCGTTCAGCTCGACGATCAGGCGGTCGTTGCCGCCGCCGTAGCGCGTGTGCTCGCCGGCCATGCGGAACAGGTGGCGCTTGTCGTAATAAGAGAACGTACCGTCCGGCGACGCCCAGATCAGGCGGTTATAGACGGTATCGCCCTCGCGGATGACGAGGCTTCCCGTCACCGTGGCATTCACCTCGTCCGCCAACGCGCGCATCCAGGCGACACTGGGCCCGTCCATCGTCTCGGCGTTGCCGAGCGTGTCGTTGGTGAAACCCGAGAGGAAGGTCTCCGGCAACACGATGAGGTCGCTGGGTGCGGCACCGCGCACCAGCTTGCCGTAGTAATCGCGATTACCCGCCGCGTCGTGCCAACGGGTGGCGCCCTGGACGAGGGAAACGGTCAGAGTTTGCACAGGAGCTCCGCGGCGGCTTCCATGGTGGCGTCGTTCTTGGCGAAGCACAGGCGGACCAGCCGCGTGTCCGGTGCGGTTTCATAGAACGGGCTGAGCGGGATCGCGGCGACGCCGCCCTCGCGCACCAGCCACTCGCTGAAGTTGATGTCGTCGACGTCGCGGATGGCGCTGTAGTCGACGAGCTGGAAATAACCGCCCGGCACATCGAGCAGCTTCAGGCGCGACGGCTTGATCAGCTCGCGGAAGCGGTCGCGCTTGGCCTGGTAGAACGCGGGCAGCTCGAGGTAATGCTCCGGCGTGGATTCGAGGAATTCCGCGAAGGCCCACTGCGCCGGGTTGAACGTGCAGAACGTGAGGTACTGGTGCACCTTGCGGAACTCGGCCGTCAGCGCCTTGGGCGCGATGGCGTAGCCGACCTTCCAGCCCGTGCAGTGATACGTCTTGCCGAACGAGGACACCACGATGCTGCGCGCCGCCAGTTCTTCGTGGCGCAGCACGCTCTGGTGCTCCTGGCCGTCGAACACGATGTGCTCGTAGACCTCGTCGGACAGCACCACGATGGGTGTGTTGCGCACGATGGCCGCCAGTTCATCGAGGTCGGCGCGCGACAGCACGGCGCCCGACGGGTTGTGCGGTGAGTTGATGAGGATCATGCGCGTCTTCGGCGTGATCGCCTCGCGCACGCGCTGCCAGTCGATCGAGAATGCCGGCAGGGTCAGCGGCAGGTGCACGGCCGTGGCGCCCTGCAGTTCGATCGCCGGCTCATAGCTGTCGTAGCACGGGTCGAAGACGATCACCTCGTCGCCCGCGCGGACCACGGCGGCGATCGCCGAGAACAGTGCCTCGGTGGCGCCGGAGGTGACAGTGACCTCGGTGTCCGGGCTGACGCGGTGACCGTAGAGGCGCTCGGTCTTGATCGCGATCTGCTCGCGCAGCTTCGCGATGCCCACGCCCGGCGCGTACTGGTTCTTGCCTTCCGCCATGGCGCGCGTGATGGATTCACGCAGGGCCTCGGGCGGTTCGAAATCGGGAAAGCCCTGCCCCAGGTTGACTGCCTTGTGCTCCAGCGCAAGCTGGCTCATGACGCTGAAAATCGTGGTGCCGACCTTGGGAAGCTTGGTTTCGAGCTGCATCGAACGCCCTTATTCGTTTGGACGGCCAAACGCCGTCGAATGCTCCGATCCTATCATGCGGGCCATGCGAATCGCCCCCGCCTGTTCAGGATTGGCGGCGACTTTCTGGCAATCCTTGTGGAACTCCGCCTGGGCCTTGGGCAGGCGCTCGGCAAGGAAGTCCACGAAACTGCGAATGGCCGGCAACAACCCACGGCGGCTGGGGTAGACGAAATGCAGGGTGCCCTGGGCCGTGGTGTATTCGGGCATCACCCATTCCAGCTGGCCATTGGAGATCAACGGGCCGCAATAATCTTCGGGCAACAGGGCCACGCCGCAACATTGCACGGCAGCGGCGATCAGCACGGTGAAGTCGCCGCTGACCAGGCGCGGCTGCACCTCGACCGCGGCCTTCTTGCCGTTCGAGTCGACCAGCTCCCACACCTGGGCGCCCTCGTGCTCGAACATGGACAGGGCTGGCAACCGGGCCAGTTCCTCGAGGCTTTTCGGCCGGCCGTTGGAATCGAGGAACTTGGGACTGGCCACCAGCAGGCTTCGGGCATAGCCGATGCTGCGCAGGACCAGGGTGGCGTCGGTGTCGAGCTTCTCGCGCACGCGGATGGCCACGTCGTAGCCCTCGCCGATGAGGTCCACACGACGGTTCGTTGCCGTCAGGCGCACCTGCACCTTGGGGTGTTCCAGCATGAAGGCTGGCAGCATCGGTCCCAGCACGTTCTGGGCGATCGAGATGGGGCAGCTGACGC
>DATNJP010000268.1:0-7563 GCA_035603855.1 Luteibacter sp.
CGTGTACCCGCTGCCGGCGATGCCTGTGGTGAAAGACCTTGTACCGGACCTGACCACTTTCTATGCGCAGTACGCGTCCGTGAAGCCGTGGCTCCAGACGCGCTCGCCACCGCCGCCAGATGCCGAGCGGCTGCAGAGTAAAGAAGAGCAGGAAAAGATAGACCGCCCGGCTGCCTGCATCCTGTGTGCGTGCTGCTCGACGGCCTGCCCGAGCTACTGGTGGAATGGCGACCGCTACCTCGGTCCCGCCATCCTCCTGCAGGCCTATCGCTGGATCGTCGACAGCCGTGACGAAGATACGGGCGAGCGCCTGGACGATCTCGAGGATCCGTTCAAGCTCTACCGCTGCCACACGATCATGAACTGCGCGCGCACCTGCCCGAAGGGTCTCAACCCGGCGAAGGCGATCGCGGAGATCAAGAAGCTGATCGTGGAGCGTCGCTCGGCGTAAGGGCGCGCGGCGCAGGCTTTATCAGGCTGATTGGGCTGGTTGCCTAGTTGGCCTGATTGCCTGATTGGCCTTATGCCGGCTTTATGTGGGAGCCGCTTCAGCGGCGATGGGGTCTTGATGCAAGCACCCTATCGCCGCTGAAGCGGCTCCCACATTGTCTTGGCCAGCTCATGTGTTTCGGCAGTATGGTGCCTTGATGGAAGAAGCTCGCCTCAAACGCCTGCGCTGGCGTACCCGTCGCGGCACGCGCGAACTCGACCGGCTGTTCGGCGGGTGGCTCGACGAGCGCTTCGCCGACGCCGATGAGGCTACGCGGCTGGCATTCGATGAACTGCTCGACGTCCAGGATCCCGATCTCTGGGATTGGGTGATGGGTCATGCCCGTCCTCCACGCGACGACTGGCAGGCGATCATCGATGACATCCGCTCGAGGCATCAGCTTTGACCTGAGGCCATCGGCCACCCTGACGCGCCTCGTCGTGGCGATCGTTGTCCTCGCGACCGCCGCTCCTCTGGTCACCGGCATGCCCTGGCACGTTCGCTGGCTCATGGCCGTCGCGATCGGTGCGCACGGCGCCTGGCGGGTGCGGGCCTTTCGCCGTCCGGCTGCTGCATCGCTGGCGTGGACCACGGACGACGTCTGGACCGTGACCTTGCCCGGCGGCAGGGTCAAACCGGCGTCGCTGGTGGCTTCACGACGGTTCGGCACGGCGGTTTTCCTGCAGCTGCGCTGGCGGGGTGGAGCAGGGCATGTGGCCCTGCTGGAGGACAACACGCCCGCGGATGCCCTGCGCTTGCTTCGTGCCCGGCTTTCCAGCATGGCACCGCCCTGATTCCAAAGGATGGCTGTATGGCGGGTAAGGCGCTGGCTTGCCCCGATTGCCCGCATCGGGCACTCTGCCGCGCGGTGCCTGTCTTTCGTGGTGGGCCCTCACTAAAGGCTGTTGTCGACAGGTATGTTCAGACCCCTCGAACTCTTCATCGGACTGCGTTACACGCGTGCCAAGCGCCGCAACCAGTTCATCTCGTTCATTTCCACCGTATCGATCGTCTGCATCGCGATCAGCGTGACCGCGCTCATCACGGTGATGTCGGTGATGAACGGATTCGACAGTGAGCTGCGTAACCGCATCCTCGGCGCGGTGTCGCATGTGACCGTTTCCGGCATCGACGAGACCGTGCAGAACTGGCAGACGGCGGTGAAGTCCGCCGAAGCGACGGATCACGTGCGCGGCGCCGCGCCGTATGTCGAGATCCAGGCCTTCCTGCAGGCCCGTCGGCCTAGCGGTGCGATCATCCGCGGCATCCTGCCGTCGATGGAGCCGAATGTCTCCGACATCGACAAGCACATGGTCGAAGGCAAGATGACCGACCTGACCGATCGCGGCTGGAAGATCATCGTCGGTCGCGAACTCGCCCTTGCGCTCGGTGTGAGCGTCGGCGACAAGCTCACCGTGGTCGTGCCGCAGTTCACCGCCACGCCGATGGGCGCCGTGCCGAAACTGCGCAGCTTCACGGTCAGCGGCATTTTCGAACTCGGCATGCAGGAATACGACGCGAACCTCGCGTTGATCGACATGCATGACGCGGAACGGCTCAACGGCCTCGACGGCCCGACAGGCATCCGGCTGAAGCTCGACGACATGCGCGAAGCCTTCCCGGTGGCGCGCGAGCTCGTCAACACGCTCGGCCAGACGTATCGCGTCGAAACCTGGATGGACACGCACGCCAACTTCTTCCGCGCCATCGAGATGGAGAAGCGGGTGATGTTCATCATCCTCTCGCTGATCATCCTCGTGGCGGTGATCAACCTCATTTCCATGCTGATGATGCTGGTGACGGACAAGCAGGCCGACATCGCCATCCTGCGCACGCTGGGCTCCACGCCGCGAAGCATCATGGGCATGTTCATGGTCCAGGGCGTGCTCGTGGGTATCGTCGGCATCGGCTTCGGCGTGCTTCTCGGTGCGTTGCTGTCGTTCAACCTGCCGGTGATCGTGAAGTGGATCGAGCATGTCACCGGGCAGAACTTCCTGTCGCCCGACGTCTACTACATCAGCGAACTGCCGAGCCAGTTGCTGTGGTCGGACGTGGGCTGGGTGGTGGTGGTGACCTTCGCCTTCTCCTTGCTCGCCACCTTGTACCCGGCATGGCGCGCCTCGCGCACGCAGCCCGCCCAGGCACTCCGTTATGAATAAGCCGAACGACGACATCGTCCTGCGCGCCACGGGCGTCGCCAAGGTCTACGAAGAGGGCGACCTGCGCACGGGCGTTCTCTCCAACGTGAACTTCGCGCTGCGCCGTGGCGAGACCATGGCCATCGTCGGCGCCTCGGGCACCGGCAAGTCCACCTTGCTGCACATCATCGGTGGCCTCGACACGCTGTCGGCAGGCAAGGTCGAGGTGAATGGACGCGTGCTTTCCGAGCTGTCGGATGCGGAACGTGGCCGCGAGCGCAATCGCTCCCTGGGCTTCATCTACCAGTTCCACCATCTGTTGCCCGAATTCACCGCGCTGGAGAACGTGTGTATGCCGCTGTTGATTCGCGGCGTGTCGATCTCACAGGCACAGAAGGAAGCCACCGCGCTGCTCGAGCGCGTGGGTCTGGGTGCGCGCCTGCGCCATCGCCCGGCCGAGATGTCCGGCGGCGAGCGGCAGCGTTGCGCCGTCGCCCGTGCCCTGGTGACGCGCCCGGCCTGCGTGCTGGGTGACGAACCGACCGGCAACCTGGACGAAGCCAATGCGGCGCACGTCTACGAGCTGATGATCGAACTCAACCGGGAAATCGGCACGAGCTTCGTGCTGGTGACGCACGATTCCCGCCTGGCCGGACGCATGGACCGCACGCTGGAACTGCATTCGGGCGAACTGCACGAGCGCTAGACGAAGGCTCAGATCGCCTTGCCGATGACGCGCTGGCTGGCTTCGCGGCCAGCGTTGTCGGCCATGGCCACCACCGCGTAATTGTGGCCACCATCGGACCAGTAGTTCGCCAGCAGCCCACTTTCCTCGCGGGCACCGCGCGGCAGCAGGCGGCGGGCCGGACCCGGTGGCCGGACATAGAAACTCACCGTGTGGCCGTTCCCGTCGTCGTACAGGACCATCGCCGCCGGACCCTGGTCCGTGGCGAACAGGCGGCCGCCCATGGGGCGGAAGCCGGCGTCGGCGAGGTCGGGCAGGCGCACGGTCGTACCCACCCGGCCCGATAGCCAGGCGCGCAGGTCGCTTTCGTTGCCGGTGGTGATGTCCATGCCGACGCCGTGGTCGAGGGCGAGCAACCGATAAGCCTGCATGGCGTCGGCCATGGGGGCATTGCCGCTGCCGATGCCACGCGCGGCCCAGCCCGCTATACCGCCCACCATCAGGCACAGCAGCAGCGCCGCCGCGGTCGCCCAGCGGACGACGCGGCGGTGCCGTGCCCGTTCGCGGATCAGGGCCGGGTCCAGGGCCGGGGCGGGCCCGAGATCGCCCGCAAGCAGCGTGCGCAGCTGCTGCGCGTCCTGCCGCCACCCGTGGACCTCGTCCGCCTGCTCAGGGTGGCGGGCAAGGTAGCGCTCGACCTCGCCGCGGCGCGGGCCGTCCAGATGCCCGTCGACGTAGGCGTGGATGTCGTGCTCGCTGGGAGGCGTGGTGGTCATTTCAGCAGTCGCAGGGAAGGGGTTTGGGTATCGCCGTCGCCAAGCTGGCGTAGTGTGCGGCGGGCGCGTGAGAGGCGAGACATCACGGTGCCGATCGGGACCTGCAGGATGTCCGCCACTTCCTGGTAGCTCATGCCTTCGACCGTGATCCAGATCAGGAGGCTGCGCTGTTCCACCGACAGGCCGGCGAAGGCCGAGAGGGTGGCATGGGCCATGGCCACGCGTTCGGCCGACGGCCACGTTGGTTCCTCGTGGGCCAGGGAGCCGAGCAGTCGCGCATAACGGCTGGCACGGCGTTTGCCATCGAGGAACAAGCGGTACAAGATCGCGAACAGCCAGCCTCGCAGACTCTCATCGTCACGCCGTGTGTGCCACTTTGACAGCGCCCGTTCAATGGTGGACTGGACAAGGTCGTCGGCAGCGTTCGAATCGCGGGCAAGCCAAAGCGCGAACCGCCGCAGGCGCGGCAGCATCGTGCGTAAGGCTTCGTCGATCCGCGGGTCGAGCATGCCAGGCCTCGTGCCAGGGCTTTCATTGGACGTTTGACGCCCGTCCGGACAAATTATTCCCTTGCCGGGAATAAAAGTCCCGGACGTACGTCCCACCCTGGAATGCCACCCATGCAACCCACCCGGATGGAGACACCACGATGCACGAACCCGAGAATCGGCGCCCCCCGGCGCATACCGCCTGGCGCTGGGCCCTGATAGGGGTAGCCGTCGTGGGAGCGGCGGCGGCCTTTGGCTACGTGGGAGGTTGGCTCGCACCCGACCGCCTGACGCCCAAGCGCATCATCGACGCCTTGCAGAACAACGCGGGCGTCTATCCCGGTTACCGGCGTAACCATCCCAAGGGTGTCTGCGTGATGGGCCGCTTCGAATCCAGCGGCGCACTGTCCCCGTATTCCGCCGCGCAGCTGTTCTCGCCCGGCACGAGCACCCCGGTCGTGGGACGCCTGGCCATTCCCGGCGGCAATCCGTACGCCGGGGACAGCTCGGCCCCCATCCGCAGTTTCGCGTTGCGTTTCGACATGGCCGATGGCGAGCAGTGGCGCACGGGCATGAACGCCATGCCGGTCTTCCCGGTGACCACCGCCAAGTCCTTCTACGACCTGCAGGTCGCGACCCACCCCGACCCGGCGACAGGCAAGCCCGATCCGCAAAAGGCGGGGGCGTTCTTCTCCGCGCATCCCGAAGCGGGTCCTTTCCTGGCCTGGATCAAGACGGCCAAACCCTCGGCCAGCTACACCACCGAGACTTACCGCAGCCTCAATGCCTTCTACCTGCGCGACAAGGCCGGACAGAAACATGCGGTGCGCTGGCAGGTGGTTCCCGAGCATCCGGAAACCGGCGATGGCGGTCCGGCGGCGGGCGATACGGACTACCTGGCCGCTGACCTGGCCAAGCGTCTCGGCCAGGGCCCCGTGCGCTGGCATCTGCAGATGATCCTCGCCGCCGACGGTGACCCGATCGATGACGCGACCAAGATCTGGCCCGACGACCGGCAGGTCGTGGACGCCGGCACGGTCGTCATCGACCGCATGGAAGCGCAGGCAAACGGTCCATGCCGTGACGTGAACTACGACCCGACCATTCTGCCGCAAGGTATCGAGGTTTCGAACGATCCCCTGCTGGTCGCCCGGTCCGCCGCGTACGCCGATTCGTATCGTCGACGCACGACCGAGGAAGCGCACGTCCCGGGCACGGCCCAGCCGAAGGAGAAGCAGTGATGAATCGCGCAGATACCTTCCATCCGTTCGCCCGCGTGCTGCACTGGCTGATGGCGATCGCCATCCTGTCCATGCTGTTCATCGGCGCGGGCATGGTGACCTCGGTCGAATCGAAACATGCCTGGTTGCTGGCCATCCACCGGCCACTGGGCATGACCATCTTCGTGCTCGCGCTGATCCGCCTCGGGTTCCGGCTGGCCCACCCGCCGCCGCCGTTGCCGGCCGACCTGCCGGAATGGCAGAAGCTGGCGGCCCACGCGTCGCATTGGTTGCTTTACGCGCTGATGATCGCGATGCCATTGATCGGCTGGGGCATGCTGTCGGCAGGCAATTACCCCGTGACGCTCGGTGCGGGCCTGCGCCTGCCGCCGATCCTTCCCGCGGACGGTCCGCTGTTTGGCTGGCTGCGTGATGCGCATCGCTACCTGGCCTGGCTGTTCTTCCTGACCTTCCTCGCGCACATGGGTGCGGCCCTGATGCACGGGCTGATCCGGCGGGACGGCGTGCTGCAGTCGATGACCGGAGGCAAGCCTCCCGTGTGATCGGCAGGCGGCGGCATGCGGCACAATGGGCCGATGCGCTATGCCATTGCCGCCGCTCTGCTCCTGCTTACCGGATGCCGCTCGCTCGGCTACTACGCCCATGTGACGCATGGGCAGGTGGCCTTGCTGAGCGAGCGGCGTTCCATCGACAAGGTGCTGGCCGATCCGAAGACCCCCGAGAAGACGCGCCGTCGCCTGGAGCTAGCACGCGAGGCGCGGCGTTTCGCCTCCACGCGCCTCGACCTGCCGGACAACCGCAGCTACACCTACTACGTGCAACTGGACCGTCCCTGGGTGGCTTGGAACGTCTTCGCCACGCCCGAGCTATCGGTCGCCGCGGTGACCCACTGTTTTCCGGTCGCCGGATGCGTCGCGTACAGGGGTTATTTCCGCAAGGATCTCGCCGATCGCGAGGCAGCGCGGCAGAAGGCACTGGGGCACGATGTCGCCATCGGCGAGGTGCCCGCCTATTCGACGCTTGGCTGGTTCGCCGACCCGATCCTCAGCAGCATGCTGCGCTGGGACGACGACGAGCTGACCGGCACGATCTTCCACGAGCTCGCTCACCAGAAGATCTACGTGAAGGACGACTCGTCGTTCAACGAGTCGTTCGCCAGCTTCGTGGAGAACGAGGGCGTGCGCGAATGGCGCCAGGCGAAGCAGCTACCTGCGCCGGACGAGCAGGGCGACGTATTGAATCGCTCGTTCACCGCGCAGGTGCTGGCCCTGCGCGAGCGCCTGAAGGCCATTTATGCACAGGCCTGGACGGACGATGCGAAGCGCGTGGCGAAGGCCGAGGAGTTCGAGGACTTCCGCGGGCGCTATCTCGTCTGGCGCGAAAGCGAGGCCGGTGGTGATCACCGCTACGACCGTTGGATGGGGCGTCCGCTCAACAATGCGACGCTGTTGCCGTTCGGGTTGTACGACACGTGGGTGACGTCGTTCGCGACGTTGTTCGAGGAGGCTGGGAGGAGCTGGCCGGCGTTCTTTGCGCGGGTGCAGGTGCTGGCGAAGATGGCCCCGGTGGAGCGTACGCGTGAGCTGGAGCGGTTGAAGCGTTAGGCATCGCCGCTGAAGCGGCTCCCACACAAGACCTGTGGGAGCCGCTTCAGCGGCGATAGCGGTCAGGGCGAAACCTTCCGCCCCGCCATATGCTTCAGATAAGCCACAAGATCATCCAGATCCGCTTCCGACAGCACCCTC
>DATNJP010000269.1:0-2760 GCA_035603855.1 Luteibacter sp.
AAGTCGAATCGGAAACCTCCACTCGCAGCCCGACCCGGCCCGAAGGGCAATAGATAAACGGCCGCTCTTCGCGGCCCTTCCTTAGCGGGTCGCCGCAGGCGTGGCCCCGAGGGTGGTACCCGCCGGCTCTTGCGACGTCGCAAAAGCGAGGCCGAAGGCGAGCCGACACCAAAAAAAGGGCCGCCTCGCGGCGGCCCGTGGATTCCCCGTGATGGCGATCAGAAGCGGAAGCGGACGTATGCGGCGGGTCCGTTGAGCTTCATGTCGAGATCGAGGTCGTAATTGCGCTTGTCCTGGTTGAGCTTGATCTTCGTGTACGCGTACTCGGCGCCGAAGCCCACGTTCTCCCACGGGAACCACTCCACGCCCAAGGCGGCGTCCCAGATGTGTCCGTTGAGCGAACCGCCGTTCTTCTTCACGCCCGACGCATTCACATACATGCGCCACTGGTCGTTGAACGCATGGCGCCAGCCAAGCTGCAGGTTGGGCGCCCAAGCGTTGGTGTCGCTGGACGAGCCTTCCGAGAAGTTCTGGCCCGCGACCGACGCCGAGCCATAGATGCTTGCCTGCACCTTGTAGTACGCGGCACCGAGGCCGACGCCGAATACGTCGTTACCCGTGCCGAACCACCACTTGTAGGCAGCGCTGCCGAAGGTGAACTTGAGATCGCCCTTCACCCGTGCCGTGGCCTGGATGGGATTGCCGAGGAAGTTGATCTGTTCGGACAGCGTCTTCGAATGCGAGCGGTCGACTTCGTAGTAGTCGAACGAGAAGCCCTGGTGCTCGCCGATCAGGAAGTCGAGGCGGACGCGCGGTACGGTCTTGTGCTTCTTGAAGTCGAGATCGTCTTCGAGGTTCACGTCACCGCTGGTGTTGAGGATGCCCGTCTTGGCGCCGATCGTCGTGTCGTTGTTCGTGTAGTAGCCACCGACCCAGATGCTGACGTTGTCGAGCGCCGGCGACTGTGACTTCTTGTTGCTGTCCTGCGCATGCGCAGCGGCACCGAAGACAGCGAGCGAAGCGACGGCAAGACCCGCGGTGACCTTGGCGTAACGAGGTGGACGTGTGCGCATGTTAAGAAAACTCCCTGCAAAGTTTCTGATTTGTTAAACCCCCGTCGGAAATCTTAACGATCCATGATGTGTGCATTGCGTGCACGGGAACACTCGCGTGTTGGCGACGCGTTCAGGTGTGCGAAGCACCTGTGAAATTCATCACACTTGAGAAAACCCGCTACAGCGTGATCGGCACGCGCACCGTGATGGTGGTATCGGGCGTATCGCGCGTCACGCCGACGCCGAGCGTGACGTTCAGCGTTTCCTTGTCGTTGAAGCGATACGAACCACCGATCAGCAACGTGCCCAGCGTGGCTCGCGCGGAGCCAGGCAACGCGTGGTCGTTCTGCGTGGTGCGTCCGACAAACGCCTGGTCGTAACCGATGCTTATGGACGCCTTCTCGTTCAGCGAAAGGCCCATGCCGACGCTGATGTCCGCGATGTCGCCTGCCTTCACGTCGCCGAGGAACTGCTTGCCCGCCAGCAGCACATTGCGGCTGACGTCCTTGCGTTCGAAGTTGTGCAGATAGCTCAGGTTGCCGAAGAACACGACGGGGTCGGACGGATACAGCCACGTGACGCCGAGTTGCGCCGAATAGAAACCGGAGCCGGTCGGATTGCGCAGCGGAAGCCCCGTGCCCGTGAAGTTCTCCACGCAACGCGTGACGCAGTCGCTCGTGACTTCGAACGGGTCGCGACCTGTACGCGACTTTGCGCGGAACCAGCCGATGTAATACGGCTTGTCGGCGCCACCGTCGTTGATCTGGTAGCGCAACGTGGCTTCGATGTCGCCAAGGCCTTTGCCGCTGGTCGTGAACAGCCGATCTTGTGCCGTGCCGGTGAAGATCTCGCGGCTGATCGTGTCCGTGTGCGTATCCACGTAGGGAATGCGCACTTCCAGTTCCATGCGGTTGGTGAGGCCGTAACGGAACGCCACCGCGCCCGTCTGCGTCGTGGTCTTCACCTGGCGCACATCGACGAGGCCAATGAGAATGGCGGGAATCACCGTATAACCAACCAGCGCAACCCGGTCGCTCGACGAATAGCCATATTGGTACGAGGGCTCGACGATCAACTTGCCCTTGGGCGTGAGCACGCCGGGCTGGTCGAAGATGGGCGCGACTTCGGGTGGCCGGTCGTCGGTCTCCGGCCGGCGTCCCACGGGTTGCGTGGCGACCACCGGTGCGGAACTTCCCGCCGGGGGTGGAACCGGTGGCGGCGCGCCTGGGGGCTCCTGACCGGGGACCGCTTGCGCGTTCGGATTGGCGAGCGCCGCGGAGCCACCGCGCGCCTCTTCCAGGGCATTCAGGCCCACCGCCTTGCGAAGATCGTTGTAGCTCATCTCCTGCACGGCGAGCTCGCGCTTCATCTGCTCCAGCTCGGCGAGCTGTTCCGCCATGCGGGTGCGCATCGCGTCGATGCGCCGCCCTTGCGCCTCCACCTTTTCCCGCAACGCGGGGTCGACGCTGGATTCCTGCGCGAGACACGCGCCGATCCACATGGGAAGGACCGCGAGCGCCATGGCGCCCACGCACGTTTTTGCCTGCATCACCCTGCCGTTGCGATACATGCGTTAATTCCCCCGGAACTGGATCACCGCGTCGTGGATCGACTCCGCCACGCGCAGGCTTTCAAGCATGCGTGCGCTGTTGACGGATGCGTCGATGGTGGTGGTGGCCGTGATGGCCTGGTTGTCGAGCGAGTT
>DATNJP010000270.1:0-3102 GCA_035603855.1 Luteibacter sp.
ACCGAATCCACCGCCATGCGCCAGCCGGAAGAAACCATGCGCCAGCTTGTGAAGCTGCGCTCACACGGATTCGACCTGCTGATCGACGATTTCGGCGCGGGTTACTGGAACCTCAGCCACCTGCGCGAACTGCCGGTGGGCACGATCAAGATCGATCAATCGTTCGTGCGCGGCAGCACCCTCAACCTGGCCGACCGCGAGATCACCGAGGCGATCGTCGGCCTTGCGAAGAAACTGAACATGCGCACGATCGCCGAAGGCGTGGAAACCGAGGCCCAGGCCGACTGGCTGCGCGACATGGGCTGCGATATCGGCCAGGGCTATTTCTTCGCCCGACCGATGAGCGCCGACGCGTTCAGCCGTTACCTCGATCCGACGATGGCTTATGCAGGTTGACCGCAGCACGCGGCCCGCTCGTTTATCGCGCGTCCGAGCCGTTTTCTTCGCCCTGCTGGCATGCTGCTGCGTTGCGGCGCCGCCGCTCGTGGCGCAAACCGCGCCCGCGCCCGCCGCGGCAGTGGACCCCTGGGCGGTCTACGAGTCGGTGTGGTTCGACACCGTGGGCGTGGCCGACGGCCTGCCGCATTCGACCACCACCGCCATCGTGCAGGACACGCGCGGGCTCATCTGGATCGGCACCTTCGGTGGCCTGGTGCGTTACGACGGTTACCGCATGCAGGTGTTCGGCCAGGAGCCGGATTCGTACGCCGGTGCCGTGTTGCCGGATTCCTACGTGCGTGCGCTCGTGCCGCTCGACGACGGCGGGCTGCTGATCGGCACCAACGCGGGCGGCCTGGTCCGCTTCGACCCGGCGACGATGCGCTTCCACGTCTACCCGATCGGTCCGGGCGGCACATCCAGCGGCAAGATCTTTTCCATCGCGCGCGCGGGCACCAAGGGCTCGTTCCTGATCGCGACGGAAGCCGGTGTCGACCGCCTCGACCTCGCCACCGGGAAGATCGTGCGCGAGTCCGTGCTTCCCGGCGACGCGAAGGACATGCTCGCGCGCACCTTCGTGGTCGCCGGGGACAAGCAGGGGAACATCTGGGCGGGCGCCGACAATGGCCTGTTCATGCGCCGGCCGGGCCGGCATTTCGAGCGGGTGCGTTCGAGCGACCCGGCGGTCGACGAGATCCTGCACGACCAGGTGTGGGCGCTGCTGCAGGATAGCCGTGGCCGTCTGTGGATCGGCACCGGGCAATCTGGCGCGATCTATATCGACGCGAAGGGGCAGGGCCATCTCGTGCCGGGATTCTCCGGCAAGAACGGTATGGCCCGGCGGCGCACCGTGCGTGCCTTCCATGAAACGCCGGAAGGCGTGCTCTGGGCAGCAACCGACGGCGCGGGTGTCGTCACGTACGACTTCACCACGGGACACCTGCGCACGCTCAGCCACGACGCGGCGATGCCCTCATCGTTGCCGGGTGACATCACCCGCGACATCTACCAGGACACCTCGGGCAACATCTGGGTCGCCACCGAACTCGGCGCGGCGCACTACGACCCGAATGGCCGCAAGGTGTTCTCGGTGCTGCCGTCCCCGCTGGAAACGCACACGCTGTCGAATGCCAATGTGCATTCGGTGTTCGTCGATCCGCGTGGCCGCGTGTGGCTGGGTCTCGGTATGGGCCGGATCGACGTGCTCGATCTCGAAAAGGGCACCATGCGCCACCTGCAGCTCGGTGGCGAGCAGGCCGAGCGCGATGTGCAAGCCTTCGTCGTGGCACCGGATGGATCGATCTGGGCGGGCGCGCAGGGCATTTCGCGCATCGATCCCGATACGTTCGAGCTGAAGAGTTCGATGATCCCGAGCCTGGACGGGCGGCTCATCCTGTCGATGCAGCGCGATGGCGACAACATCCTCATCGGCGGCTACGACGGCCTGTTCCGCTACGACACCGTGCACGGCACGCTGAAGCAGATGCGTCACGACGAGGCCGATCCGAAGAGCCTCATCGGCGACCAAGTGCGCTACATCGTGCGCATGCCGGACGCCTGGTGGTACGCCACGATCAGCGGCATCAGCATCGCCTACGATGGCGAGCAGGGCTTCGTGAACCTGTTCCACGATCCGGCGAACCCGAGCAGCCTGCCGCAGGATTACACCGGCTCGATCGCCTTCGATTCGCACCGGCGGTTGTGGCTGGGCACGTTCGGTGGCATCGCCTATCTCGACGACTTCAAGACGCGCGGACCCTTCCGTTTCAACGTGATCGGTGCCCGCGAAGGCCTGACCAACACCAAGATCAACGCACTGCTGGTCGACCACAAGGATCGCGTCTGGGCGTCGATGGCCAACGGTGTCGCCATGGTGGACGCGGCGACCCATCGTGTCGCCGACCTCGGCATCCGCGACGGCCTCCGCATCCCCAGCTACATCCATCGTGCGGCTGCCGAAGCGCCGGGTGGCGAACTGATGTTCGGCGGCCTGGGTGGCCTTACCGTGGTCCGGCCGTACTGGGTCGCGCCGGTCACCGCGCCGCCGCGACTCGCGATCACGCAGGTCTCCGTCAACGAGCGTCCCCTGCCGCTGGAGCAGGTGCCGGGCGAGGGCGGCCGCGTGGTGCTGGAGGGTGACGGTCGCAACCTGCGCGTCGACTTCGCGCTGCTGGATTTCCGCGCGCCGCTGGAGACCCATTACGCCTACCGCATGGACGAGACGGACGGCGCCTGGAACGAGGTATCGCGTGGCATTCCGCCCAGCGCGATTTACACCAACCTCGCCAGCGGCACGTATACGCTGCGCCTGCGCGCGACCATGCGCGGGCTGGATGCACGCACGATCGAGACTTCGCTGCGGGTGAAGGTCACGCCGCGCTGGTATGAGAGCCCGTGGACGCTACTGGCAGGCATCGCTGCGGGCGTGGCGGCGTTCTTCGCGCTGGTTTACCTGCGCACGCTATACCTGCGCCGTCGCGCGGAACTGCTGCAGGCGCAGGTGGATGCGCGCACCCGCGACCTGAAGGCGGCCAACGAGCGCCTCGACCATCTTGCCGGCACGGACGAACTCACCGGCTCGCTCAATCGCCGCCGCTTCCTGGAGCAGGCCGAGCGCGTGCGCCAGGGTGCCGCCAACGACGGCATTCCTTTCAGCCTGGTGCT
>DATNJP010000271.1:0-6910 GCA_035603855.1 Luteibacter sp.
CGTACCGATGGGCACGCACCAGGCGAAGTCGTGCGCCGGCGCATCGGCGAAGTCATTGCCGCGCTCGTCGCCACCCCAGTAGGTGTAGACCTCGCGCGGCTTCACGCCGCGGTACAACTGGGCGCCGTATTCGCGATAGGACACGGCCAGCGAGTCTTCACGGCGCATGGCGCTGCCGATGCCGACGTGGGCGGCTTCGTGGCCGAGGCAGGAGGCGTAGGTGCCCAACTTGCCGGTGCGCTGCAGTGCGATCGACTTGGCGTCGAACACGCGCGTGGACACCATGAGCTTGTAGAGCTCGACCATATGGTCGAGATCCTTGGCGAATTCGGGGAGTTCCTTACCGGTTTCCTTGCCATCCTGGTCAAGGTATTGCAGGTATTCAATTTCAAACTTGGCGGCGATGGACACGACTCGCTCCCAGGGGAAGGTTAGAAACGACACGCACAGTGGGGGAAGCGGCCGGGCCCATCCAGCGGGGCACGACACGGCTTTTAGGCTCTTGCGAGCCGGACTAGATATCAGGGGTATTATGGCGCGGCAAGGCACGGCGCAGCATGACTGATCCTATCGCAGCCCCGAAATGGCGCTGCGGCGCGGGTTTGAAGGTTGTCAACCCTCTTTATGTGAAACGTCCCATGACCAATCCCAAGCGCGACCTCGAACCCGGTATCCGCACCGATCTCGACGGGCGCCTGACGTATGGGGAGTACCTGAAGCTGGACCAGGTGCTGACTGCCCAGCACCCGCGCAGTGTGCCGGCCCATCATGACGAGATGCTTTTCATCGTCCAGCACCAGACCTCGGAGCTGTGGCTGAAGCTGATGATCCACGAGCTGGACGCCGCCTTGGCGCGGCTGCGCGCCGACGACGTGAACGGCACGCTGAAGATCCTCGCGCGGGTGAAGCAGATTCAACGCCAGCTCTACGAACAGTGGGGAGTGCTGGAGACACTGACACCGGCGGAATACCTCGAGTTCCGCAACGTGCTCGGTCCGTCGTCGGGCTTCCAGTCCCTGCAATACCGCATCGTCGAGTTCCTGCTCGGCAACAAGCACGCCGACATGCTGCGCGTCTTCGAACACGATCCGGCGGCGCATGAACGCCTGCGCGTGGTGTTCGAAGCGCCGGGGCTTTACGACGAATTCCTGCGTTATCTCGCCCGGCGTGGCCATCCCGTGCCGGTGGAACTGCTGCAGCGGGACCTGACGCAACCCTGGCAAAGCCAGCCGGCGCTGCTGCCCGTCTTCAAGCGGATCTACGAAGATACGGCCAGTTACTGGCCTGAGTACCATCTCAGCGAGGAGCTGGTGGACATCGAGGAGTCGTTCCAGCTCTGGCGCTTCCGCCATATGAAGACGGTGGAGCGCATCATCGGCTTCCGTCCTGGCACCGGCGGCTCGTCCGGCGTGGCCTTCCTGCGCAAGGCGCTGGAACAGAGCTTCTTCCCCGAATTGATCGAAGTCCGCACGATCATCGGTACGTAGCGAGGCCCGTGTGGGAGCCGGCTTTGCCGGCGATCCCGCGGCAGCGGGCAAGCTTTCCGCGAGCATCCATCGCCGCTGAAGCGGCTCCCACAATTTGACGTGTCGGGCCGGTCCAGCTAAACACCCTGCACGAATCCGTTCCCAAGGGAAGCCATGACACCGACCGCCCCAGCCGCCGCCCGGCCCGTGCCCGACTACCCGCAGACCATGGGTCATCCGCGTCCCTTGTGGATGCTCTTCATGACCGAGTTCTGGGAGCGCTTCGCCTTTTACGGCATGCGTTGGGCCCTCACTCTGTACATCGTCGCGCAGTTCTTCAACGGCGATCAGTCCGGCCAGGCGTATGCCAGCCGCACCTATGGCGCCTACCTGGCGCTGGTGTACGCCTCGGCGATCTTCGGCGGATGGGTGGCTGACCGCATTCTCGGTTACCAGCGCTCCATCCTGGTTGGCGCGGCCGTCATGGGCGCGGGCCTCTTCATGGTGATGGTGCCGAACCAGCAGGTGTTCCTGTTCGGCCTGGCCACCGTGATCGTCGGCAATGGCCTGTTCAAGCCGAATATCTCGTCGCTGGTGGGCCAGATCTACCCGGTGGGCGACGATCGCCGCGATCGCGGTTTCACGATCTTCTACATGGGCATCAACCTCGGTGGTTTCCTTGCCCCGCTGGTCACGGGCTGGCTCGCTTCCGTCATGACGGATACGCCACTCCAGGACAACTACAAGGCCGTATTCGCCGCCACGGGCGTGGGCATGGTGATCTGCTTCATCTGGTTCCTGATCGGCAAGCGCCAGTTGCAGGGCGTGGGCGTCCCGCCGCCGGAACGCCATGAAGGCAAGAACCTCGTCGGTGTGATCATCGGTATCGTCGTCGCCATCCCGCTCGTCTACCTGCTGATGGCCAAGGCGGGCGCGATTTTCATCGCATGGCTGCTGGGCGCGCTGTTCATCGGCGTTGCGGTGATGCTGGTGATCGAGGCCGTGCGCCACGACCGCATCCAGATCCACCGCGTCATCGCGATGCTGCTGCTGTTTACCTTCAACGTGCTGTTCTGGATGTTCTTCGAGCAGGCGGGCAGCTCGTTCAACTTCCTGGCGCAGAACATCGTCGACCGCCAGATGTTCGGCTGGGAATTCCCCACCGGTTGGTTCCAGTCGGTGAATTCCGCGGCCATCCTCGTCTTCGCGCCCATCGTGGCCCTGGCCTGGGGCTGGTCGGCGCGTATGCGCAAGGAGCCGTCGATCCCGCGCAAGTTCGGCCTGGGCCTCATCTTCAACGCGTTGGGCTTCCTCGTGCTGATGTATGCGCTGAAGAGCCTCGTGGGCGGCAATGGCCTTATACCGTTCTGGCCGCTGGCGGCCTGCTACGTGCTGCAGACCATTGGTGAGCTCTGCCTGTCGCCGATCGGGCTGTCGATGGTGACCAAGCTGGCGCCGATTCGCGTCGTCGGCCTCGCCATGGGTGGCTGGTTCCTGTCCACGGCCATCGGCAACAACTTGTCAGGCCTCCTCGCCGGCCACATCAGCGGCGAGACCGGCATGACCGTGAGCTCGGCCCTTTCCGGCTTCAGCTTCAGCTTCGAGCTGCTGGTGGGGGCGGGTATCGTGCTGTTCCTCATCGCCCCGCTGATCAACAAGCTGATGCACGGGGTCAAGTAACGCCCGAAGGCTCCCGCGAGGCCGCCGTGGCCTCGCGAAAAGACGCTCCCGCGCTACGGCGCGAGAAGCTTGTCGATGATCCGGTTCAGCTGGGCCCTTTCGGTCTCGTCCAGCTTCGCCAGCAGGTCGCGCTCGTGGGACCGGGCCATGGGGGCCACTTCGTCGTGGATGGCCCAGCCGGCCTCGGAGAGTTTCAGGACCGAGCGGCGCTTGTCGCCGTCGTGGATGCTGCGGTCGACCCGGCCGGCCTCGACCAGGCGCGCTACCGCGCGGCTGACGGCCACCTTGTCCATGGCCGTGCGCTCGGCCACCTCTCGCGCCGAGAGCTCCGCGAAACGGCCCAGCACGGCCATCACGCGCCATTCCGTCATGCTCAGTTCGAACCGGTCCTGGTACTCCGCCGCGATCGACTGGCTGACCGTGTTGGAGAGGATCGAGAGCCTGTACGGCAGGAAGTTCTCTAGCTCCAACGGGGCATGTGCGGGGAGGGTTTCGAATGTCATGCTGCGTGGGCCCTTGCAAATGGTTTCAAGTGAAACTATAACGTGGCAGTAAACGGCGCAAGCCGTGTCCGCCCCCAGGAGTATCGCCCATGAGCGCCCAGCCCAATATTGGTATGGAAGTCACCACCTTCGAAAATCCCCAGGGTGTCGATGGCTTCGAGTTCGTCGAATTCGCCGCGCCGGATCCCGCGCTGCTGCATACGTTGTTCCCCAAGCTTGGTTTCACGCCGGTCGCGAAGCACAAGACGAAGAAGATCACCCTGTACCGCCAGGGCGACTGCAACTTCCTGGTGAACGAAGAGCCGGATTCCTTCGCCGCCGACTTCGTCGCCAAGCACGGCCCCTCGGCCTGCGGTTTCGCCATTCGCTTCAATCGTCCTGCCGCCGACGTTCAGGTCACCGCGCTGTCCAATGGTGCCGAGAAGGTCACCTTCAAGCCGGAGACCCTGGCCCTGCAGGTGCCGACGATCCAGGGCATCGGTGGCGCCGCGCTGTACCTGATCGATACGTACGGCGCCAAGGGCGACGTGTTCGATACGGAATTCGAGTGGATCCCCGGCGTCGATCGCCGTCCGAAGGGGTTCGGCCTGACCTTCATCGACCACCTGACGCATAACCTGCACTTCGGCAACATGGAGAAGTGGTCGGAGTACTACGAGCGCCTGTTCAACTTCCGCGAGATCCGTTACTTCGACATCAAGGGTGCGAAGACTGGTCTCGTCTCCAAGGCGATGACCGCGCCGGATGGCCTCGTGCGCATTCCGCTCAATGAGTCGTCGGACGAGAAGTCGCAGATCAACGAGTACCTGCGCGAGTACAACGGCGAGGGTATCCAGCACATCGCGCTGTTCACCGACAACATCTATGAATCCGTCGAAGCGATGCGCGCGCAGAACGTGGCCTTCCTCGAGACGCCGGAAACGTATTACGAAGTGATCGATGTCCGTGTCCCGGACCACGGCGAGGACGTGCCGCGCCTGCAGAAGAACCAGCTGCTGATCGACGCCGACGACGAGACCAAGAAGAAGTTGCTGCTGCAGATCTTCACGCAGAACAACATCGGTCCGATCTTCTTCGAGATCATCCAGCGCAAGGGCAACGAAGGCTTCGGCAACGGCAACTTCAAGGCGCTGTTCGAGTCGATCGAGCGCGACCAGATGCGCCGCGGCGTGCTCTGACGCGAACTCCGTAGGAGGCAGGCATCGCCAAAGGACCACCACGATGAGCCACATCGACGATACCCGTGGATACCAGACCGGCTTCGGTAACGAGTTCGCCACCGAAGCCGTGGCGGGTGTCCTGCCCACCGGCCAGAACTCGCCACAGCGCGTGGCGAAAGGCTTGTACGCCGAGCAGCTGTCAGGCAGCGCGTTCACTGCGCCGCGTCATCGCAACCGGCGCAGCTGGCTTTACCGCATTCGCCCGGCAGCGCAGCATTCGCCGTTCGCCGAACTGGCGCACGCGACCTTCCACAACCGCTTCGACGAAGCACCGGCGACGCCGAACCAGCTGCGCTGGGACCCGCTGCCGATGCCGTCGCAGCCGGTCGATTTCCTCGACGGCCTGGTCACGATGGCGGGCAACGGCGGCGCGGCGGAGCAGGCCGGTATCGGCATCCACCTGTATGCCGCGAACCGCTCGATGGAAGGGCGTTATTTCTACGACGCCGATGGCGAACTGCTGATCGTGCCGCAGCACGGAAGGCTGCGTATTCGCACCGAGTTGGGCGTGCTCGATGTGCAGCCACTGGAGATCGCCGTCGTGCCACGTGGCATCCGCTTCCTCGTGGAACTACCCGATGGCGAAGCACGTGGTTACGTGGCCGAGAATTTCGGTGCGCCGATGCATCTGCCGGACCTCGGTCCGATCGGCGCGAATGGGCTGGCGCAACCGCGCGACTTCCTCACGCCGGTGGCGGCCTACGAAGACCTCGATGGTGACTTTGCCCTCGTTGCCAAGTTCCAGGGTGGCCTTTGGTCGGCGAGCATCGACCATTCGCCGCTCGATGTCGTCGCGTGGCACGGCAACTACGCGCCCTACAAGTACGACCTGCGCCGCTTCAACACCATCGGTTCGATCGCCGTGGATCATCCGGATCCGTCGATCTTCACCGTGCTCACCTCGGCCAGCGACACGCCGGGCGTGGCCAACATGGATTTCGTGATCTTCCCGCCGCGTTGGCTGGTGGCCGAGCACACATTCCGGCCGCCGTATTTCCACCGCAACGTGGCCAGCGAGTTCATGGGCCTGATCGACGGCGCCTACGACGCCAAGGCGGGCGGTTTCGTGCCGGGTGGCTCGAGCCTGCACAACTGCATGAGCGGGCATGGGCCGGATGCCGCAAGCTTCGAGAAGGCATCCAGCGCCGACGTATCGCGTCCCGACCATATCGTTGGCACCATGGCCTTCATGTTCGAAACGCGCAAGGTCATCCGCCCGAGCCGGCAAGCCCTCGAATCGAAGGCGCTGCAGGGCAACTACTACGAATGCTGGCGCGGGCTGAAAAAGCACTTCGACCCGTCCGCCGTCTGATCGAAAAGGAAACGCATGAAACTCGCTTCGCTGAAGGAAGGCGGCCGCGACGGCACGCTTGTCGTCGTCAATCGTGACCTGACCCGTGCCGTGAAAGCAGTGGGTATCGCGCCGACCTTGCAGGCCGCCCTCGACGACTGGCATCGCATCGCGCCGCGCCTCAATGCGCTTTCGGAAGATCTCGCCGCAGGCAAGGCCGAGGGAGCGTTCGACCTCGACATGGCGAAACTCGCGGCGCCGTTGCCCCGGGCGTACGAATTCGTCGACGGCAGCGCCTATCTCCCGCACGTGGAGCGCGTGCGCAAGGCACGCGGCGCCGAAGTGCCCGAGTCGTTCTATACGGATCCGCTGATGTACCAGGCGACCAGCGCAGGGTTTCTCGGCCCTCGCGACGCTGTCGTCGTGCCGAGCGACGACTTCGGCATCGACCTGGAAGCCGAAGTGCTGGTGGTGACCGACGATGTTCCGATGGGCGTCACGCCGGCGCAGGCGGCAGGCCACATCCAGCTCGTCGGCCTCGTGAACGATGTGTCGTTGCGTGGTTTGATCCCCGCTGAGTTGGCGAAGGGCTTCGGCTTCCTCCAGTCAAAGCCTCGCTCGGCCTTGTCGCCGGTGTTCGTCACGCCGGACGAGATCGGCGATGCCTGGCGGGACGAAAAACTCCACCTGCCGATGCGCACGTGGATCAACGGCGAATGGTTCGGCGAAGCGGAGTGCGGCGTGGACATG
>DATNJP010000272.1:0-5292 GCA_035603855.1 Luteibacter sp.
GTGGGCAAGACCTTCGACCCGCACGCCTGGACGAGCCCCGCATGGCCCACGTACGCGGACATCGTGAAAAGCGGGCAGCGCATTCTGATCTTCAGCCTGAATCGCGACCGCACCGGCACGCTGATGACGCCCGGAGGCGCCATCCACATCATGCCGAGCGAGGATTTCACGGTCGAGAATTACTGGAGCCTTGGCGCGGGCCTCTTCGACGGTGACCACGACTACCGTTGCAGATCCCGCTGGGACAACCTGCCGCTCGACCGGCGCCAGATCGAGGGGAAGCCCGGTTGGCGTCCCCTGTTCACGATGAACCAGTTCCACACGGTTCCGTTGCCCATTTTCTTTCCCCGGCACGCCAGGGAGGACAACGACTTCGATGCGCTTGAAAAGCGCTACATGAGGCACTGCCATCCGGCGGCGAAGCGCAAACCCAACTTCGTCGCCGTCGACTTCTACCAGTACGGCGACACGGCGAAGTTCGCGGACTGGCTCACCCATTGGGCGCGCGACGAATAACCCCGGGCGTCAGTCGGGCCAGCGCATGGCGGCGTGTGAGTTGTTGAACCGCGGATCTTCCTCGTCGCCTGACAGCGTGACCGCCAGTCCACCGGTCACGCCGTCCACTTCGATCGTCTGCTCGGGATCGAAGTGGGCGCCAAGCGCTCCGAGTTCCACGAAGCGTTCGGCCAACGCGCCGGCGCGGTCGATCTCGCGATCGGGCACATTGGTCAGGCTGATGTCCGGACGACCGAACTTGCGCATGCCGCGCGTGCGGATCCACGAACGGCCCTTCGATTCCTCGGGACTGCACAGGATCAGCACGTGATGGCGAGGCGGCGCGCCGCCCTGCACCAGGTAATGGTCACGCCATGCGGCCGCATCGAACAAGGTGAGGATCTGCGGATCGACGACGGCCTTGCCGCCGATGTCGGTCAACGCGGCGACCACGCCAAGCGTGTCGCGCAGGTAGTCGAGGCGATCGCGATCGGGAAAGCGACCGCGAATGGCCACGACATGAGGCGCCGCCTTGGCCGCGGCGAACGCCTCGGCATTGTCTTCGCGCAGCAGTTCACCCAGCGCGCCGGACAGGGGATAACCTTCCCAGCGCGACAGCACGGCGTTCTGGAAGCGCTGCAGCTCCACGCCCTCGGGCAAGCCCGGGCTGCCGTAGCGCATGGCCGGGATGGCGAGATCTTCGGGGAAGGCGCCGAAGACGAAGAACAGCAATACCGCCTCTTCGTCGCTCGCCTTCCAGTAGGGGCGCGGCCATTCGGCGGCGTGGGTCGTCGTCTCGGTCACGCGGAAACTCCTTCGTCGGAATCGCTCTCGCCAAGCGGCAGCACGGACTGCTGCAACTCGATACGGCCGTCGCCAGCGGTGATGCTCTTGAACTCGGCACGGCTCACGGAGACATAGCGGTCATTACCGCCGATCTCAACCTGGGGTCCCTGGGTTACCGCGCGGCCATGCTCGTCGACGCGAACGACCATCGTCGCCTTCTTGCCCGAATGGCAGATCGTCTTGATCTCTTCCAGGTTATCGGCCCAGGCGAGGAGGTACTTGCTGCCCTCGAAGAGTTCACCGCGGAAATCCGTGCGCAGGCCATAGGCGAGCACGGGGATACCCAGGCGGTCTACCACGTCCGAGAGTTGCCAGACCTGGGCCTTGCTCATGAACTGGGCCTCGTCGACCAGCACGCAGTTCAGTGGCCCACGACGCTCGATATCGCGCTCGACGATGGCGAAGATGTCGTCATCGCCGCCGAAGCGCATGGCACGCGCCTGGAGGCCGATCCGGGAAGCAACGACGCCCTCGCCGTAGCGGTGGTCCAGCGCCGGCGTGAGGATGAGGGTGCGCATGCCGCGCTCGTGGTAGTTGTGCGCGCTTTGCAGCAGCGTGGTGGTCTTGCCGGCATTCATTGCCGAGTAATAGAAGTAGAGCTTGGCCATGCGGGTCGTTCCGGTGCGTGACCGGCCATGGTAACGCCAAGGTAACCGGTTTGTAGGAAGGCGAGCCCCGGACGGACACCCGGACCGGTATCACCCTGGGCGAGACAGTCCGGCACGCGGCCTTGCCTCGTACCACGGCCGGGAAGACGGTCCGCGACCTGCTACCATCCGGAGCCTCGTCCGCCTGTCCTACGGCCGATCCCGATGCTCAATCCGCAACAACACGCGGCTGTCGAATACTGCGACGGCCCCCTCCTCGTGCTGGCCGGCGCCGGCTCCGGCAAGACCCGTGTCATCACGGAAAAAATCTCGCACCTGATCTCCCGCCGGCACCTCGCCGCCGAGAAGATCGCCGCCATCACCTTCACGAACAAGGCGGCGAAGGAAATGCGCGAGCGCGTCGGCCGCCTCATCTCCGACGACGCCGCCAAGGCGCTCACGGTCTGTACCTTCCACGCGCTGGGGCTGAAATTCCTGCAGATCGAGCACGACCGCGCGCAGTTGCGCCGCGGCTTCTCCGTGCTCGACGCGGACGACAGCGCCAACATGATCAAGGAGCTTTCGCCCAAGGGCGTGAAGCCGGAAGTGATCCAGGGCATTCGCAACCTCGTCGGGCGCGCCAAGAACGCGGGCCTCACGCCCGAGGAAGCGATGGCGTCGGCGCGAAGCCCTCGCGAGATCGAGGCCGCGACCATCTACGACCTTTACCAGCAGCGCCTCGCCGCCTTCAACGCGGTGGATTTCGACGACCTGATCCGCCTGCCGCTACGCATCCTGGAAACGGACGACGATGCCCGCGCCATCTGGCAGGAGCGACTGCGCTACCTGCTGGTGGACGAGTACCAGGACACCAACGACGCGCAATACCGCCTGCTGAAGGCCATCGCCGGACCCAAGGCCCGTTTCACCTGCGTGGGTGACGACGACCAGAGCATCTACGCGTGGCGTGGCGCCAATCCGGAGAACATCGACCAGCTCGGCCGCGACTTCACCAACCTTCGCGTGATCAAGCTCGAACAGAACTACCGCTGTGCCAAGCGTATCCTCCGCGCGGCGAACAAGCTGATCGCGAACAATCCGCACGTGCACGAGAAGAAGCTCTGGAGCGATCACATCGAAGGCCCGCCGATCCGCGTGCTCGAGTGCAAGGACAACGAGCACGAGGCCGAGCGCATCGCCGCCATCGCCGCGAACCTGCATGAGAAGTACAAGGACAAGGGCATCCGCTGGGACGATTTCTGCATCCTCTACCGCGGCAACTTCCAGGCGCGGGTGATCGAGAAGGCGCTGCGCATCGCGCGCGTGCCGTATCACCTGAGTGGCGCGCTGTCCTTCCTCGACCGCGCGGAGGTGAAGGACATCCTCTGCTACCTGCGCCTGCTGACCAATCCGACGGACGACGCCGCCTTCCTGCGCGTGGTGAACGTGCCCAAGCGCGAGATCGGCGCCACGTCGCTCGAGAAACTGGGACAGATGGCGCAGGCGCGCAATGCCTCTTTGCTCGACGCGGCACGCAGCGACTCGGCACTGAAGAACATCTCGCCGCGCCCCGCCTCCGCCCTGGCCGGATTCGCGCGCCTGATGGACGAGCTACGCAGCCACGCGGTGCACGAGAGCGCGGCCGACCTCGTCAACATCGTTATCGAGAAGACGGGCTACGGCGCGCAGATCGCCGCGTCGACACCTGACGAAGCGCTGCGCGAGCGGCGTCTGGGCAACCTGCGCGAGCTCGTGGACTGGTTCCGTGCCATGGGCAAGGATGGCGGGCGCACCGGAGACATCGCCGCCCAGCTCGCCCTCCTCAGCCACGCAGACCGCGACGATCCGGGCAACGCGCTGCGCATGATGACCCTGCACTCGGCGAAGGGCCTGGAGTTCCGCTTCGTTTTCATCGTCGGCTGCGAAGACGGCACGTTGCCGCATGAAGGCGCGATCGACGAAGGCCGCCTGGATGAAGAACGCCGCCTCATGTACGTCGGCATCACGCGCGCGAAGGAACTGCTGACCCTTTCGTTCGCGGCCAAGTCGCGCAAGTACGGCGAGATACTGCACAACGACCCCAGCCGGTTCCTCGACGAACTGCCCCAGGATGACCTGCACTGGGACGGCAAGGATCCGGAAGCGGATGCGGAAGTGAAGAAGGACACCGCCGAGACGCACATGGCCAGGATCAAGGCCATGCTGGCCGGCGGAGCCTGAAACCCCGCCTTCGGGCGGGATTCAAACGAGCTCTTCGGCTTCCAGCTCGCTCTTGAGATACGCGTAGTAGATCGGCGCCGCCACGAGGCCGGCCAGGCCGAACGCCGCTTCGAACGCCAGCATCGCCACCAGCAGTTCCCACGTGCGTGCACGGATCTGTCCGCCGACGATGCGCGCGTTGAGGAAGTATTCGAGCTTGTGCACCACGATCAGGAAGCCGAGCGCCGCGACGCCTACCCACAGCGAGACGGACAGCCCCGCGATCGTGATCAACGTATTCGAGACGAGGTTGCCCACGACGGGTAGCAGGCCGACCACGAAGGTGACGATCACCAGCGTTTTCGCCAGCGGCACATGGATGCCGAACAAGGGCAGTGCCACCAGCAGGAACAAGGCGGCCAGCGTCGTATTGATCGCGGAGATCTTGAGCTGGGCGAAGATGATGTTGTGGAAGGCGTGCGCGAGGCGCATGGCCCGGGTCGACAGTTCGAACGCCAGCGGTCGTGCCGGACGGCCACCCGCGCCATGCGATACGGCGACGATGGCGCCCAGCACCAGGCCGATGAGGATGTGCGCGAACACCCGCGCCGCCGTAGTGCCGACGAGGCGAAGATCGGTGGAATGCTCGTGCATCCAGCCCATGCCCTGCTCGCGGAAGTCGCTGAAGCTGTCCGGCAGCCGCGACGTAAGCCATGCGGGCAACTGCTCATGCGCCTTGCTGAGCAAGGGCAGCAGCTTGGTGTCCCACAGCTCTTGCGGGTCACCGATGTCGCGCCGGTAGAAGCCCAGCGCCGCGACCACTATGAGGATGATGACGCCGACCACGACGATGGTGACGAAGCCCACCGCGATGAGCCTGGCGCGCTCGCCGGGAATGAAACGGCGGATGAGGGGCGTCAGTCCTTCCACCACCTCGTACACCAGCAGGCCCGCCAGCAGCGCCGAGATCAGGTGCAGCATCAGCACGCCCCATAGCGCCAGCGCCGCCAGCACGTAGGTGGCGATGCGGATGATGCGGGGGTCGTACGGGCTACCGGCCATGCAGTCACTCCTTGGGGGTGGCCCGATTCCAGCAGCCGGCGGATGAACGTCAGATCAAGTGTTCCGCTTCCAGCTCGGCCTTCAGGTACGCATAGAAGATCGG
>DATNJP010000273.1:0-10289 GCA_035603855.1 Luteibacter sp.
GCCGGCGTGTTCATGACGAACGGGCCGTAGCGCGCGACGGGTTCGGCGAGCGGGCGCCCGGCGACGAGCAGTACGCGGGCGTGCTGCTCCGCGGAGAGGCTGACCTTGTCGCCCTTCGACAGCACGGCCAGCTCGCTGCGCGACAACGGTTCGCCCGCGACCGTGGCCGAGGATCCGTCGAACACGTAAGCGAACGCGCTGTGGCCTTCGGGCAGGTCAAGCTCGAAGCGCGCACCGGCGTCGAGGGCGATGTCGAGGTAGATGGGATCGGTGGCGACGCCGGAGACCGGACCCTTCTGGCCGGCCAGTTCGCCGGCGACCACGCGCACCGTCACGCCTTCCGCCGGGTGCACGACGGGAATATCGGCAGGGGGGATGTCCTGGTAGCGCGGCGCGGTCATCTTGTCGCTGGCGGGCAGGTTCACCCACAGCTGGAAACCCCACATCAGGCCTTCTTCCTGCTGCGGCATCTCCGAGTGCAGGATGCCGCGGCCCGCGGTCATCCACTGGACGCTACCCGGACCCAGGTCGCCCTTGTTGCCGTGGTTGTCACGATGCTGCATGCGACCGGCGAGCATGTAGGTCACGGTTTCAAAACCGCGATGCGGATGCTCGGGAAATCCTTCGATGTAGTCGCCCGCCTGGTCGGAACGAAATTCGTCGAGCAGGAGGAACGGATCCAGCAAGTCGAGGGCGGGCTGGCCGATCACGCGCTTGAGCTTGACGCCCGCGCCGTCGGAGGTATCCATGCCGCGGACGCGGCGGGTGATATGGCGATGGCTCATGGTGGGCTCCTTGGTTATGCCAAAGATGCCGCTTGTGTCACGCCCAGCCAAGATCCGTGGCGTGAACGATCCGTTTCGCGGCGCCCTAGTGAACCCAGTGGCCGGAACGCTGGCGCGGCGGGCCGTCCTCGCCTTCGACGCGAGGACGCGTGAGGGCTTTCAGTTCGTCCTCGCTGGGCTGGTGCTGCTGCCAGTATTCGCCGACGGCATTGAGGACTTCGGGAAGCTGGCCCAGGCATTCGTCGTACTCCTCGTCCGTGAGCTTCTCGAATTCGGCATCGGCCTGGAGCACGCCTTCGTCCACCGCAAGGGCCATGATCGGGCCGAGCAGCTGCATCAGGGTGGGATCTTCGGCGAGACGGTTCTCCCAGACCTGCGCACGCATGTCGATACCCCGGCTGAAACCCTCGCACCAACCGGCGGCGGAGAGCAGCGGACCTTCCTCGGTATCGATCTCGCCGAGGATGGGTTCGTAGGCATCCACGCCCAGCTCCGCGGTGATGGAATCGTTGAGCTTGGCGAGCAGTTCGAGCACGCGATTGCCTTCGTTCTCATCTTCGAAGGCATCGTGCAATACCTCGTGCAGCCACTCCTCGGGCTTGACCTCGAGCGGTCCGATAGCGATGGCCGACAACAGACCATGCACGCCATCGAGCATGAGATCGCCCTCGTTACCGTGCGCGCGCAGGTAAACGTCGAGCTCTTCGAGTTCCTTGTCGTCCAGCGAACTCGGCCATTCGGACTTGGGTGTATTCAAAGCTTCAACTCCAGCGCGACGGGCGCGTGGTCGGACGGCTGCTCCCACTTTCGCGGTGCCTTGTCGATAATCGACGAGGTTGCAACGGATTTGAGCGCATCGCTGATCAAGATAAGGTCGATCCGCAGGCCCATGTTGCGGCGGAACGCCGCCTGGCGGTAGTCCCACCAGCTGAAAAGTCCGGCATCTTCGGTGAAGAGACGGAAACTGTCATGAAGACCGACATCGAACAGTGCCTGGAGGGCGGCGCGCTCCGGCGGTGAGCAGAAGATGTCCTCACCCCAGGCGACGGGATCGTAGACGTCCCGGTCGTCGCGGCAGATGTTGAAATCACCCAGCACCACCAGCTTCGGATGCTGCGCGATCTGCGCTTCGAGGAAATCGCGTACGCGCGCCAGCCAGTGCAGCTTGTAGGTGTACTTCTCGTCACCCAGGGCCTTGCCGTTGACGACATACAGGTTCACCACGCGAATGTCGCCGACCGTCGCGGCGAGGATGCGCCGCTGCGGATCGTCCAGGCCCTCGATGTCGGTCACGACATCGGAGAGTTCGCCCTTGGCGAGAATGGCGACACCGTTGTAGGTCTTCTGCCCGGAGAACACCGCGCGATAGCCCATCGCGGCGATTTCATCGACGGGGAACTTGTCGTCGGTGAGCTTGGTTTCCTGCAGCGCGACGATGTCCGGCTGCGCCTCCGCCAGCCATTGCTGGAGATGGGGCAGGCGGACCTTCAGTGAGTTGACGTTCCACGACGCGATCTTCATCGCGCCATTGTAAAGGAAAGCCGCGCGACGCCCGGGCGCCGCGCGGACAAAATCCTTCAGGCCAGGCCGTAGCTCTTCAGCAGCGCATCCGGCCGGGGCTCGCGGCCACGGAAGGCCTTGAACGATTCCAGCGCGGGCCGCGTGGCGCCGACCGCCAGCACTTCCTTGCGGAAGCGGCCGCCCGTGGTGCTGTCGAGCACGCCCGCTTCCTCGAACGCCTCGAAGGCGTCGGCGGAAAGCACCTCGGCCCAGAGGTAACTGTAGTAACCGGCCGAATATCCGCCGGCGAAGATATGGGTGAAGGCCTGCGGGAAACGCTGCCATGCCGGCGGATGCAGCACCGCCACCTCGTGGCGCACTTCTTCCAGCACATCGAGGGGGCGGGCGCCCTTCGCCGGGTCGTATTCCAGGTGCAGGCGGAAGTCGAACAGCGCGAATTCCAGCTGGCGCACCAGGAACAGGCCCGCGTGGAAATGCCGAGCGTCGAGCATGCGCTGGTACAGGTCGTCCGGCAGCGGCTCACCCGTGACGTAGTGCTTGGCGAAGGAGCGCAACGCCTCGCGATCCCAGGCGAAGTTCTCCATGAACTGGCTGGGCAGTTCCACCGCATCCCATTCCACGCCATCGATGCCGCCGACGGAGGGAATGTCCACTTCGGTCAGCATGTGATGCAGGCCGTGGCCGAATTCGTGGAACAGGGTCAGCACGTCGTCATGCGTGAGCAACGCCGGCGCGCCGTCGGTGGGCGGCGGGAAGTTGCAGGTCAGGAAGGCGATCGGCAACTGCAGGTGGTCGCCGTCGCGGAAGCGGGACACGCACACGTCCATCCATGCGCCGCCACGCTTGCCCGAGCGGGCGTACAGGTCGAGGTAGGCACCCGCGAACACCGTGCCATCGGCGTTCTTGAGGTCGTAGTACTTCACTTCCTTGTGCCAGGTGTCGACGTCGTCGCGGGCCTCGAAACGGATGCCGTAGAGGCGCTCGACGACCATGAACAGGCCATCGATAGCACCGGATGCCGGGAAGTAAGGCTTGATCTGTTCCTCGTCGATGTCATAGCGCTGCTGGCGCAGCCGCTCGGCGGCGAAGGCGACGTCCCAGGGTTCCAGGTTGTCGATCTTCAGCTCGTCAGTGGCGAAACGGCGCAGTTCGTCCAGTTCCTTGCGGGCTACCGGCCGCGCCCGTGCGGCGAGGTCGCGAAGGAAGGTCAGCACGGTCGCGGGCGACGTGGCCATCTTGGTCGCCAGCGATTCCTCGGCGGCGTTGGCGAAGCCAAGCAACTGGGCCGCCTCGTGCCGCAGTGCGACGATCTTCTCGATGCGCGGGGAGTTGTCGAACTTGCCCTTGTCCGGACCCTGGTCGGAAGCCCGCGTCTGGTAGGCGTAGTACACGGCCTCGCGCAGCTCACGGTTCTCGGCGTAGGTGAGCACCGCCTGCACGCTGGGCTGCTTGAGGGTGACCAGGAAGCCGTCGAGCTTCTCCTCGCGGGCGTATTCGCGCAATACGGCGCGGCCCGACGAAGGGATGCCGGCGAGGTCGCGCTCGTCGGTGATGTGCTTGTGCCAGGCCTCGGTCGCGTCGAGCACCGCGTTCGAAAATTCCGTGGTGAGCTTGGACAGCTCGACGCCGATCTCACGGAAGCGGCCGCGCGCGGGCTCCTCGAGAGCCACGCCCGACAGGCGGAAGTCGCGCAGGGCGTGATCGACGGCGGCGCGGGCGGCCACCGGCAGCGTGGCGAAGTCCGGGCGATCGGCCACGGCCTGGACGGCCGCGTAGAGGTCGCGGTTCTGGCCTACCTCGATGCCGTGGTCGGTCAGCTTTTCCTCGGCGTTGCCGTGCGCCTTGCGCAGGGCCTCGGAATCGGCGACGGAATGCAGGTGGCTGACCGGCGCCCAGGCATGGGCAAGCGTCTGGTCGAGCCGTTCCTGGGCGAGGATGACGTGGTCGAAGTCACGCACGGCGTCCGCCGCGGCGATGCGCTCGATCGCGGTCCGCTGTTCGGCGATCAGGGTGTCGATGGCCGGCTCGACGTGCTCCGGGCGGATCGCCGAGAAAGCGGGCAGGCCGTTCGGGTCGAGAAGGGGGTTGGTGCTGGTGTCCATCTGGAATCTCCTGTCAGGCACCCAGCGTGGTGCCCTCGACCCGCCAAATCAAGCGCCTGCGGCCCCCTGGCGGCCTGAGGGCCTCAGGCCAGATAGTCGTCCTTCAGGCGGACGTAGTTCGCGGCGGAGTAATAGAGCTGTTCCACCTGCTTGTCGCTCAGGACGCGGACCATTCTTGCCGGATTTCCCAACCAGAGCTCGCGCTCCCCGACCACCTTGCCGGGCGGGATCAGGGCGCCCGCGCCCACGAAGCCGTTTTTCTTCACCACCGCGCCATCGAGCACCGTGGCGTGCATGCCGATAAGACAGCCGTCCTCGATGGTGCAGGCATGGATCACCGCGCCGTGGCCGATGGTCACATCGGCACCGATGATCGTGGGGAACCCGCCCGGGCTGTAGGGGCCGTCGTGGGTCACATGGATGATGGCGCCGTCCTGCAGGTTGCTGCGGGCACCGATCCGGATGTGGTGGACATCGCCGCGGGCGACGGCACCCGGCCAGATCGAGACATCGTCGGCCAGCTCGACATCGCCGATGACCGTGGCGGCCGGATCGACGTAGACGCGGGCGCCGAGGCGCGGAAGGATGCCCTTGAAGGGCCGGATCGGGGTGGACATGGCGCGATTGTAGCCGCTCGCGCCCGGTCCACCGGGGGCGCTTACATGAACGAGCCGCCCACGATCCGCCCCTCGGCATCCAGCTTCGGGAAGTAGCGACTGTTGTTCTGGCGCATTTCCCGCGTGGTCATCATGTCCGGGGTGACCAGGATGACGTCCGGATAGGCCGCGCGGAACTGGGCGGGCGTCGGGCGGGTGGCGATGAAGGCGTCGAAGGCCTTCACGTCGGTGACGAAACCGGCCACGGGCTTGGGCTGGGCGGCGGGCGAGGTCTGGCACGCGCTGAGCGCGGCTCCACCGAGGACGATCAGGAAGAAGATGGGGGCGAAACGGTTCATGAGGGCTCCTTGCCTATGGGGAGCCGGGATTATCGCCCCGGATACATCCCTGGAGCATGAACCACGTCGCGAACGGATGCTGGCGGCATCCGTTCGCGCACGGCGCTTAGCGGAACATCCCGCCGACGATGCGACCGTGTCCGTCCAGCTCGGCGAAGTAACGGCTGTTGTCGACGCGCCATTCGCGGCTGGACGCGTCGCCCGGCAGCACCAGCGTCACGCACGAGTAGGCGGCGCGGAATTCCAGTGCGGTCGGCTTGCCACCGACGAAGGTGTCGAAGGCGGTCATGTCGGTGACGCTGCAACGGCCGTCACCGGGATGCGCCGCTTCGGCGCTGGCCGCGACGGGAGCGAGCGCCAGCATGGCGAGGAAAAGCGAGCGGAGGGAGGTCTTCATGGTTCAGGCTCCTTGCCTGGGGGGGAGGATGATCGATGTGCGTGCCGTTACCGACACGCCGTACGACTATCGTCCGCCCGATCGAACCGGAGCCTGAATCTAACTAACCGTTACGCCTACGAATTGCGTCAGCTTTTGCCTCGTCCTCAGCGGTGACCACCTGCTGCTGCGCGTCGAGCTTGGCACCGAGGATGATCAGCGTGTAATTCGTCGGGTCGAAGTCGCGAAGCAGGGCGATCTCGCGGCGCGCTTCCTCAAGCTGTCGCCGGTTGATCATCCGCTCGATCTCCTGGGAGGCGAACGGCAGGGTCTCGCGCAGCGCGTCGAGCGCCGTGGCGTTCTTCGGATCCAGCTGCACCACGCTCAGGTAGTACTCGTAGGCGTTGTTGCCCTGCGGCGCCACCATCCGGCCCTCGCGGGTGGCGTCACGGGCCAGGCCGAGAAGGATGTCGACTTCGGTCGCGGAGGAATCGCCCGATCCGGAGGGGGCGGACGAAGCGCTATCGCCCAACGATGCCGCATCCACATGATGCATGCGCAACGTGGCGAACGCCGTGGCGGCGGCAATGGCGACGATGACCGCGCCAATGAGGATGACCGCGCGGCGGGGAAGCGCGGCCAGGGTGAACTTGGACATGGGGAAATCCGGGGAAACGACCCGCAACCAGGCCGACCCCCTGTCGGCCGGCCCCAACGGGCGTGTCATCTTCCCCTCGGATTGTTGCAAGTCTGTGGCAGCCATTCGCAAGAACTTCCGTGAAATTCGCGACCCGTACGCGAACGCATGGCATGACGACCGGCATGACTGTTCGCATGACGAGACGTTTAGACGGCCAAATGTGAACCCTGTCATGTTCACCATCGCCACCGCGGGTTTACGTTGGGAGGACTGATCGCCCTGGCAGCGCGGCGTTTAGGGGGAAAGCCTGAAGCAGGGAGTTCGGTGGGGATACATCACTCACGCTCAAGGGAGTAACCACGATGTTTCGCAGGTACCACACCTGGCTCGCGCTCGCGAGCCTGACGGCAGGCTGCGCCCTGTCGTTACCCGCGGCCGCGGCGGATCTGCAGCAGGCGACACGCTCGCTGCAGCCGCAAGCGGCCGTACGCATCACGAAAGCCGTCGAGAACACATCGACATTCGCCTTGCCGGGAACGACGCCGCGCGAGGCACTGACACGCCTCGACGCGGGCGCCGTGCCAGGGAGCGAATCGGTCGACAACATCACGCTGGTACTGAAACGCGACGATGACAGGGACAAGGCCTTCCACGCCTACCTGTCGAGCCTGAACAACCCCGCCTCACCGGACTTCCACCACTGGTTGACCGCCGCCGAACTCGGCGACCGCTTCGGACCTGCGCCGCAGGATGTGAAAACCATCGAGCAGTGGCTGCATTCGCAGGGCCTGACGGTGTCGTACGTCTCGCGCGATCGCATGCGCATCACGTTCTCCGGCCCCGCCGCCGCCGTGTCGAAAGCCTTCGGCACGCAGCTGCACCACTACAAGGTCGATGGCGAACAGCATTTCGCCAACAGCACCGCGACGAAGATTCCGGCGTCGCTCGCGCCGGTGATCCAGGCCGTGTCGCTGCATAACTTCTTCCCGAAGCCACAGCACACCGCGATCAGCCGCAGCACCTTCGACCGCAAGCGTGGCAAGTGGAGCACGGCGGATGCGGCGAAGCCGGCGTTCACCGTGCCGCCGGGCACGACCGATCCGAACACCACGTACGACATGGTCCCCGCGGACTTCAACCAGGTCTACAACGTGAAACCGTTGTGGGAACGGCGCGACGCGGTACGTGGTTCCGGCCAGACCGTGGTCGTGCTCGAGCGCACCAATGTCCTGCCCGACGACATCGCGCGCTTCCGCAATGCGTTTCTCCCGGCGGATGCCAAGGGCAGCTTCAGCATCCTGCATCCGCTTTCGGGCGGAGTAGCGTGTACCGATCCAGGCTTGAACGGTGACGAAGGCGAAGCCGCCCTCGACGCCGAGTGGGCCGGTGCGGCCGCGCCGGACGCCAATGTCGTCCTCGCCTCGTGCGCCGACAACGGTGCCACCTTCGGTGCGTTCCTGGCGGCGTCCTTCATCCTCGACGGCGGTCCCAATGGCGAGCTGCCGCCGCCCGTGATGAGCCTCAGCTACGGTTCCTGCGAATCCGCCGATCCCAGCGGCGCCTTCTTCGCCGATGCGCTGTGGTCGTCCGCCGCGGCGGAAGGCGTCACGGTGTTCGTCTCGACCGGTGACGGTGGCTCGACGCAGTGCGACCAGGGAGCGCTGTTCTGGTCCACCTCGGGTGCCGCGGTGAATGGCCTCGCGTCGTCGCCGTCCGCCGTGGCGGTGGGTGGTACGGACTTCAACGATCGCGGCCAGCTGTCCACGTACTGGACGGACACCAACCTGCCCTATTACCAGTCCGCGATCAGCTATATCCCGGAAATGACCTGGAACAACAGCTGCGCCAGCAGCCACCTGTACACGCTGCTTGGCTACAAGGACGGCGTCACGGCATGTAACGACGGTGTCGGTCGTGGCCAGGACTTCCTGCAAATCGGCGGTGGTGGTGGCGGTCCCAGCAACCAGCACGGCCAGCCGCTGGAGCAGATCGGCATCAGTGGCTCGACGAACCACACCTCGCGCACGCTGCCCGACGTTTCCCTGTTCTCGGCCAATGGCATCTTCGGCCACGCGCTCGTGTTCTGCATGTCCGACGAGGCCAACGGTGGCAACGCCTGTGACTTCGACAATCCGGACAGCGTGTTCGCCAACTCGGCCGGCGGTACCTCGTTCGCCGCGCCTGCCATGGCGGGCGTGCAGACCCTGATCAACCAGGCCGCCGGCGATCGCAGCGGTAATGTCCTGCCCGCGTTCTACGGCATCGCCGCGCGCCAGTTCGGCACGGTCGGTTCGCCGAACACGAAGACGCTCACGGCGTGCAATGCGACCAACGGCGTGACGATCGGTCCCGAGTGCGTGTTCAACAACGTCACCGAGGGTGACATCGTCCAGCCTTGCGGTGCGGGTTCGCCCAATTGCGACATCGGCCACAAGCTCAACAACATCGTCGGTATCGTCGAAGGTGGCGATCCCACCACGAACGCGCTCGTTCCCGCGTGGAAGACCAACGTCGGTTACAGCATGGCCACGGGCCTGGGCTCGATCAACGCGTCCAACCTGGCCGATGCCGTGGTGAACTGGGGCGCGCCCGCCAAGCGCGGTTATGCCGCGTCGTCGGACTTCCTCTCGCTCAACAACCTCTTCACCAACGATGGCGACAGTGACTTCGCCTATGTCGATCCGTCCGAGGGCATGCTGCACTCGGTGGCGATGAAGGGTGCCGTCGAATTGTACGACGTGTCCCAGGCGATCGATCCGAGCCTCACGCTGGTTACCTCCGGTGACCTGATTCCGGGCCTGAACGCGCTGTCGCTCAAGTCGGGCGAGTTGATCCTGCAGGGCAGCGATCGTCGCTTGAACGTGTGGGTGTCGACAGGCACCGGCGGCTACTACACCTTCGTGGTCAGCCATTCCGTTCCCGCCACCTGGAAGCTGCTCGGCGTCGGCGTGCACGATGCCAGCGGCCGGCAGAAGCTGGTCTGGTTCGACACCGCCACCTCGCAGATCTTCTGGTGGGCCCTGGATCTCGATCCGACGACGCAGAACGACATCATCGTCACGGGCATCTCCCAGCCGATCGCCGGCGTGCCCGGTGCGACGCCGACCATCGCCGATGCGAATGGCGACGGTTACACCGACTTCGTCTGGACCAGCGCCGACAAGACGGCCGTGTCGCTGTGGATCGACAACCAGCAGGGTGGTTTCGTCACCCACGCACTGCCGGATCGTCCGGCGGGCGCCACGCTCTACGGCGTGGGCGATGTCGACGGCAACGGCAGCACCGACCTCATCTGGACCGACACGGCGAATGCCCAGCTGAGCTGGTGGACGCTGGATGGGTTCCGGGTGATCGCCCAGCGCAGCCGCGCCATTCCGGCGGGTTATACGCTGCAGGGTATTGCCGACTACGACGGTGACGGCGTGGCCGACCTGCTCTGGCGCAACACCAACAACCGCGTGGTCGAGTGGCAGGGCACCGGGTCGGGCTTCACCTCGTCCAAGGTGGCCGATGCCTGGGGTACGCCTCTCGTCCTCGGTGCGCAGGCCAATGTCCTGGGCAATCGCTTCCAGGGTGGTCGTCGGGTGACTCCGGCGCAGTAAGCAGTAAGCGTTTGGAGGCGGGCCGGTTGTGGAGACCGGCCCGCTGTTTGTTTTCTGGGGGTTCTTTTCGCCGCTGAAGCGGCTCCCACAAGGGCCCTGGTTGGATTTTGGGCTGGGTGGGTCGGTCGGTTGGAGGATTGCTTATGGCGCCTGCGTCGCGCTTAATGCAGCCACCATCCGGGAAAGGAACGCGCCATGATCCTGTTTCTCGCCTTGCTCATCGGTATCGTCGCTGGATACCGCGCCATGATGGCGCCCGCTTTCGTCGCCTTCGCCGCCCGTTTCGGCGACCTGCACCTTACCGGCAC
>DATNJP010000274.1:0-12472 GCA_035603855.1 Luteibacter sp.
GCAGCCTTTGCCGAGGCGTTCGACTCATTGGGTGGCGTCATCGTGTCCAGGGCGGCATCCTCATCGCAAATAGCGGCACCGTTATGGTACGCCGCATCGACGGAGCGTATGACAGCGCTCTTACACCACCGTTACATCGCACGGCCCCGGTCATCAGATGATCAGTGGCTCGGGCTCCAGCGTCACGCCGAATTTCGCCTGCACGCCCGCGATCACGTTCTGTGCGAAGGCCCACAACTGTGGGCCCGTGGCCTTGCCGTGATTCACGAGGACCAGCGCGTGGCGATTGGACATGCCGGCGTCGCCGTCGCGCTGGCCCTTGAAGCCCGCGGCCTCGATGAGCCAGCCCGCGGAGATCTTCGCCGTGCCGCCCGCGTGCGGCCATACGGGGAGTCCCGGGTGCGCGACAGCGAGCGCTTCCGCCTTTTCCGCGCCGATGACCGGGTTCTTGAAGAAGCTGCCGGCGTTGCCGATGACGGCGGGGTCGGGAAGTTTGCGCGAACGCAGGCGTACCACCGCTTCCGCCACGTGGTACGGCGTGGCGCGTTCGACGCCCATTTTCTCCACTTCCTCGCGGATGCCGGCGTACTCCAGCGACAACGGACGTTCGCGCGGCAAGGCGAAGGTGACCGCCACGACGATCCAGCGACCTGCCTGCTGCTTGAAACTGGAGTCGCGATACGAGAAGGCACAGGCGGCCTTGTCGAGCACCACGAACTCGTTCTTGTGCGTGTCCCAGGCTTCAACGGTGTCGATGAACTCGGACACCTCGACGCCATACGCGCCGATATTCTGAATGGGCGACGCGCCGATCGTGCCGGGAATGAGGATGAGGTTCTCGAGGCCCGCATAACCCTGGCCGAGCGACCAACGCACGAAATCGTCCCAGCGCTCGCCGGCGGCGACGCGGATCAACACGCGGTCGTCACGCTGGAACGTCTCGACGCCACGCGTCGCCATCGCCAGCACGGTGCCGTCGAAGTCGCCCTTGATCAGCAGGTTGCTACCTTCACCGAGCACCAGCACCTTGCTGTCCTTCACCGCGGGATACGCCAGCAGTTCGGGAATCTTCGTCGGATCGCGCACTTCCGCCAGCAGCTTCGCACGCGCATCCACGCGCAGGGTGTTGCGTCCGCCGAGTGGCGCGTCGCTGGTGAGCGTGAAGCCACCCATGTCAACCGGCGCGTTGTTCATGCCACGACTCCGCGGCGGCGAATCTCGGCCACGGCCTCGGCGACCAGCCTGGGTCCGCGATAGACGAGGCCGGAGTAGACCTGCACGAGCGAGGCACCCGCTTCGATCTTCTCTGCGGCGGTGTCGCCGTTGAGGATGCCGCCCACGCCGACGATCGGCAGCTTGCCGCCGAGACGTGTGCGCATGCCGCGCAGCACGGCAGTGGACTTCGCGAACAACGGACGGCCGGACAGGCCGCCTGTTTCATTCGCATGCGGATCGCCCGCGACGTCGGCGCGATCGATCGTCGTGTTGGTGCAGATGACGCCGTCGATGCCCGAGGCGAGCAGTACGTCGGCGATGGCGTCGAGTTCGCTCTCGGAGAGATCGGGCGCGATCTTCAGCAGCATCGGCTTGCGTGGGCCGTGCTGGGCAGCGAGGCGTTCCTGCGCGTCGCGCAGCGTACCGATGAAGCGGCGCAGGGTCTCTTCTTCCTGCAGGTCGCGCAGGCCCTGCGTGTTCGGCGAGGAGATATTCACCGTGACATAGCTGGCCAGCGGATACGCGCGTTCCAGGCAATAGAGATAATCGTCGATGGCACGCTCGTTGGGCGTGTCCTTGTTCTTGCCGATGTTGATGCCGAGCACGCCGCGGAACGTGGCTTTCTCCACGTTGCGCACCAGCGCGTCGATGCCGCCGTTGTTGAAACCGAGGCGATTGATCACCGCCTCGTGCTGCGGCAGGCGGAACATGCGTGGTTTGTCGTTACCGGCCTGCGGGCGCGGCGTGACCGTACCGATCTCGACGAAGCCGAAGCCGAGGGCGGCAAGGCCGTCCAGGTGTTCGCCGTTCTTGTCGAGGCCCGCGGCAAGGCCGACGGGATTCGGGAAATCGATGCCGAAGACGCGTACCGGCAGGTCCGCCGGCGGCTTCGCGATCCAGCCCGAGATGCCGCTGCGGAACGCGACGTCGGACCCATAAAGGGTGAGGCCGTGTGCGGTTTCGGCATCGAGTGCGAAGAGCAGGGGGCGGATCAGGTCGTACATCAGGCGTCCGGGTGGCCCGCGAAAACGCGGGTGTCGTAATCGAAATCGATCGTGCCGTCGTCTTGCGTCGCGTCGAACAGCGAGCGCAGGCCGAACAGCATGGGTTCGTGGTTGGGGTGGCCGGGCTTGGGTGCGTACGAGGACGACATGGTGCGTCCGACCAGGGCGTCGTAATCGAGCTTCTGCCCATGTGGGAAGGAAGCCATGCCGCGGTAGCCGTGGCCAAACCAGCGTGCCATGGTTTCGTCGTCGGCGTAGCGCTCGGCGACGCTGACGTAGTCGACGCCATATTCGTGCAGCAGGCGCTCGTAGCCTTCCAGGAAGGGCGTGCCGACGAGGCGGCGTGTGTTCCAGAACACGGCGACCATGCCACGCGGCGGCAGGATGCGCGCGAACTCCGCGCGTACCTTGTCCGTGTCGAACCAGTGGAATGCCTGCGCGGCGATCACGAGATCCACCGAGCCATCGGCAAGCCCCGTGGCTTCCGCCGTGCCGTCCACGGCATGGAAGCGGCCTTCGCCGCCGAGCCAACGCTCGGCGGCGGCGCGCATGGCCGCATTCGGTTCGACGGCCGTCACGCGGTGGCCGGCATCGAGGAACAGCTTGCTCGAAATGCCGGTGCCCGCGCCGATATCGGCGACGACCCAGTCGGTATGGACACCGAGGCCATGCAGCCAGTCGACCAGCGCTCGCGGATAGTCCGGGCGGTAGCGGACATAGTCCTCGACACGATCGGAAAAACGTTCCGTGGAGCGCAGGTCGTTCATGGCCTTATGACTTCCTTCGGTCAGAAGTCGAACTTGATGCCCTGGGCGAGCGGCAACGCGTCCGAGTAGTTGATGGTGTTGGTCTGGCGGCGCATGTACACCTTCCAGGCGTCCGAGCCGGATTCGCGACCGCCACCGGTTTCCTTCTCGCCACCGAAGGCACCGCCGATTTCCGCACCCGAGGTGCCGATGTTCACGTTGGCGATACCGCAGTCGGAACCCGCCGAAGACAGATACTGTTCGGCCGCCTTCAAATCCTGCGTGAAGATGGCCGAGGACAGGCCCTGCGGCACGGCGTTCTGCTCGGCGATGGCCTCGTCCAGGCTGTCGAACGGCATCACATAGAGGATTGGCGCGAAGGTTTCGGTCTGCACGACCTCGTCGGAGTTCTTCAGGCCGGTGACGATCGTCGGCAGGACGAAGTTGCCCTTGCGGTCGGTGAGGGCCTTGCCGCCGGTGCGGACGGTACCGCCAGCGGCCTTGGCCTGTTCGATGGCACCGAGATAGGCCTTCACGGCTTCCGGGCTGTTCAGCGGACCCATGAGGGTGGTCGCGAGCGTCGGGTCGCCGATCTTCTGCTCCACCTGGCCATAGGCCTTCACCAGCGTGTCGACGACGGCGTCGTGGATGGACGAGTGCACGAGTACGCGGCGCGTGCTGGTGCAACGCTGGCCGGCGGTGCCGACCGCGCCGAAGACGATCGCCGGGATGGCGAGCTTAAGGTCGGCCGACTTGTCGAGGATGATGGCATTGTTGCCGCCCAGTTCGAGCAGGCTGCGGCCCATGCGCTTGGCGACGCGCTCACCCACGATGCGGCCGACCTTGGTCGAGCCGGTGAAGCTGATCAGCGGGATGCGCTTGTCGTCGACGAAGGTCTGGGCCAGGTCGGTGCCCGCATCGTTGAAGAGGAAGAAGATGTCCGGGAATCCGGCGTCCTTCAACGCTTCGTTGCAGATCTTCATCGTGGCGATGGCCGAGAGCGGTGTCTTCGGCGACGGCTTCCACAGGCAGATATCGCCGCAGATGGCCGCGAGGAACGCATTCCAGGCCCACACGGCCACCGGGAAGTTGAACGCGCTGACGATGCCCACGAGGCCCACCGGATGCCACTGCTCGTACATGCGGTGGCCGGGGCGCTCGGAATGCATGGTGTTGCCGTAGAGCATGCGGCTCTGGCCCACCGCGAAATCGGCGATGTCGATCATCTCCTGCACTTCGCCGTCGCCTTCCGGCTTGATCTTGCCCATCTCGAGGGCGACCAGCGAACCCAGGGCGTCCTTGTGCTTGCGCAGGGCCTCGCCACACAGGCGAACCGCCTCGCCACGGCGCGGTGCCGGCGTGTTGCGCCATACGGCGAACGCTTCCTGCGCGCGCTTCACGATGGTCTCGTAATCGGCGGCGCTGGAGGCATGCACGGTGGCGATGGCCTCGCCCGTGGCGGGGTTGGTCGGGGTCAGCGTGCCCGCGGACGTCGTGGCGGCCCATTCGCCGCGGCCGAGGTAGGTACCCGACTCGGTGGCGTTGAGACCGAGGGCGGCGAGGATCTTGGCGGACATGAAGCTCTCCTTTGGCGGCGCACCGACGAAACGTCCGCGCGCAGAGGTAAAACCGCGATTCTAGCAAACACCCCCTTCACGGCCTGTTGTGCGACGCAGGACAGACGTCGCGAGAGTGTCTGCATCGTGGAAACCTGCGACGACCTCGCGATGACGCGCGCAAGTCCAAGCTGCACCTGTGTTTTTAAAACAGGCGGATCCCCCCATGTCCCGCGTCTACGAGATTCCGTATCAACCCGATGACGGCCTGGGATGGGCCGTCCGGGTCGCCGGCCAGCCCATCGGCCGCTTCGAGTCCCGTTTCGAGGCCCTCCGCGCGGCGGTGAACCGGGCTTCTGCCGAAGGGGGCGATGCCAGTATCGGCGTCGAGGGGGCCGATGGGATCTGGCGGCCATTTGGTAGCGATGCCAAGCGGCCGGAGAACCTGCCGCCTATGCCGCCCAGGCGGTTTTCGATCGTACGGTAGGGGCATCGCCGCTGAAGCGGCTCCCACATAAGGCTTGCCGCTTTTAGAATGTGGCGGTCCCTTACGCTGGGTGTATCGATGCTTCCTGACATCACCGAGTCCAAAGCTTCCTGCCATTGCGGCACTGTACGTTTCACGGTCAAGCTTACTGACGGCCTGCGTACTGCGCGTCGCTGCAATTGCTCGTACTGCCGCATGCGTGGAGCCGTCGCCGTGTCGGCCGAACTCGATGGCATCACCATCGAGCAAGGCGAAGACGCGTTGAGCGTGTACCAGTTCAACATGGGTACGGCGAAACACTTCTTCTGTTCGAAGTGCGGCATCTACACGTTCCACCAGCGCCGTTCGACTACGACCCAGTACGGCATCAATGTTGCTTGCCTCGAAGGCATCAGTCCGTTCGACTTCGCCGACGTGCCGGTGCTGGATGGAGTGAATCACCCTTCGGATGGGGGATCCGCGTCCGCGGGAATCGTCGGGCAATTACGATTTGTACCCAGCACCTGACGGCGGATCTCGGTGAACGTGCTGCCAAACCTGCCCAGTTCCGGGTGCGGCATCGTCATGTCACGAAGTGGGGCCCCGGAACGTCGATGATGGCGCATGAAACCTTCCCATGGAGGTCGTGGCGATTGCGTTTCAGGTGGAAGACCGACCGATAGGAATTCGGGTCCTCACCACTGCCAATCCACACTCCGTTGCCTTCGAATCCGCCGACGATGAGGTCGTCCGCGCCTATTCTCCCCTTGAGGACCGTGATTTGTACCCAGTCGTCGTCATCGGCACAGTCCCCATCGTTATATAGCTCGATGACGCTTCCCGCAGGGAGGTTGTGAAGCTTCATCGACTTTGCCTCGTCGTTGGGACAATCCCAGTTCGAGACGTTGGCCAACTTGTAATAGGGTGCACTGTCGATGGAAGCCGTGCAGATGTTGTTTTGCGTGCCATCCCAGCCTTCGTAGAAGCGGATGGTGGGCACCGCGTCGGGTGCCTGAGCTTGCGTGCTCGTGGATGGCAAGTCGCCACAGCCTGCCAGTAGCATCGATACGCTGAAAAGGCACAAGAGATTGTTGTTGGATCGCATTGACATACTCCTTGTCTGTGCATGGCACGCATCGATTTGGCGCTTGCGATGGCACGACGTCCATAGAACATCCGATGTAGGTGCAAGCGTCTTTTCTCAATCGGTTCATTAGCATGCGATGGATGGGTCCGTAACGGACTTGCTGATCTGCCATTCCAGGCGCAACGGCGGATACTAAACGTAGACACGCATTCGCCTGACCTTGTGCCATTCCAGCACGACAGGATCGGCTGCTCCGAAACAGAACATGTTTATATGGTGGCCGGGTCGCGACATTTTCGCGCGCATCTCTTCCTTGGAGATCCTGCCGATATCCTCGATGTGAAGCGTCCTGCCCCGCGCAAAATATTGGAGCCGCGCCTTCCCGTCCTGCGCGTCAAGCAGAACATCGTTATCTACGCGGCTGCGCTTGTCCTTCCAGTCCCAGTTGAATCCCTTCTCGTGGCCATGGACGCCCGTATAGCCGTACACGCTACGTCCGCCGAACTTGCGGTATCCGTCGAATGCATTATCCCGGCGGCTTATCTGCTCGAGAACGGTCTCGACATCCCATAAGTGGATGACCGTATCGGCACCCCAGTGCGTGACGCGACGATCTATGGGATCGTTACGTGCGATCCACTTGGGTTTCGTTTCGACTCTCCTTGTCACTTCATCAAGCCGTAACCTTTCTTCCGGATGAGGGCCGCTGATAATCTGGATTTCCGTCTCGGCCTTGTTGTTTCTTGAGGCGTGGCGCGAAGGCGGCGTCTTGGGCGATGGCCTCGCTATCGCCCCCATGTTGGCTGAGGCATCGGTGCGAAGCGCGGACCATCCAAGAACATCATGGGCGTTTCCCACACCTGCCGCCGGTGAAGCGATCGAACCAGGCATCTTCGCGGGCGCAGTCGCGTCCATGACGCCAGCGGCGGTCAGCGAAAGCGTCGACGGCGTCAGGGCGGACGCACCGATATCGGATACACCGGCTGTGGCTACGGGGCTGCCCCGGGTTGTGTCGAGACCGAAGCTTGCGCGCGACCAGTCCATCCATGTGTTGCCACCCGGATCGATGCGATTGATCGGATCTCCGTCGCAATAGGCGTAGCGGTTGATGCCGCCCGTATGGAACGGACTGATGGCGTCCGGATTGAGGAATCGCCTCAGCGTGGGGCTGTACAGGCGATCCCCTAACACGTAGCAACCAGCCTCTTCTTCCTGTTGTCCGCCGGTGTAGGCGGTCCGCGCCATTGCTGGCGAACGCTGCATGCCATATGCGCCATAGATCTGCATGGTTCAGTTCCTGGGATAACCGGGACGCATGACGATTTAGCTCACAGGCTCGGCGTCGCGCCCATAGATCCAAGGGCGTAGGCTAGCCTCCGGTTCTGCATGAGTAGACATCGGCATAGGGGGCGGCACGCCGGAATTGCCAGCGCCCGATCTTCTGTCGCGGGGCCACCTCCGGTATCCTCACGCCCTTGGCCCCGTAGCTCAGCTGGATAGAGCGTCCCCCTCCTAAGGGGAAGGTCGCCCGTTCGAATCGGGCCGGGGTCACCAATTCAGGGTGCTTCCACCCCAGGCGGCGGCTTGCACACCGGGTTACGATGCGGGGTCTTCCACTCCACGGAGCCCCGCCCATGACCCGTACCTTCGACGCCATCATCGTGGGGGCTGGGCAGGCCGGGCCAGCGCTCGCCAGCCGGCTGACCGGCGTGGGCAAGACCGTCGCCATCATCGAACGGCATCTGGTAGGCGGCACATGCGTCAACACGGGCTGTAAGCCGACCAAGACCCTGGTGGCCAGCGCTGCCGCCGCACGCATCGCGCAGCGCGCGGCGGAGTACGGCGTTGGCATCGGCGGGCCCATCACGATCGATATGCCCGTCGTGTCGGCACGCGCCCAGAAGGTGATTCTGGATTCTCGCAAAGGCAACGAAGACTGGCTGGCATCGATGCCTGGGCTCACGTTGATCCGTGGCCATGCGCGGTTTACCGGCCCTCGACAGATCGAGGTGAACGGCGAGACGCTCGAAGCGCCCCAGGTGTTCCTCAATGTGGGCGGGCGCGCCAGCGTACCCGCCTTCCCGGGAGTCGACGATGTCGATTACCTGACCAACAGCACGATCATTCCCCTGCAGGCCGTACCCGAACATCTCGTGGTGGTCGGCGGCAGCTATATCGGTCTTGAATTCGCCCAGATGTATCGGCGCTTCGGTGCCGAAGTGACTATCGTGGAAAAGAACGCAAGGCTGGTCAGCCGTGAAGACGAAGACGTATCGGCAGAGATCCGTGCGATCCTCGAAGCGGAGGGTATCGCCGTGCGAACGGATGCCAGCTGCATCACCCTTGCGAAGCACGAGCGCGGAGTGAAAGTGGGCGTGGATTGTGCCCAGGGCGCGCCCGAGGTCGTCGGGACACATGTCTTGCTCGCCGTCGGTCGTCGTCCGAATACCGACGACCTGGGTCTGGACAAGGCTGGCATCGACATGGACGACCGGGGTTACATCAAGGTCGACGATCACTTGAAGACCAGCGCCGAGGGCGTCTGGGCGATGGGCGACTGCAATGGGAAGGGCGCGTTCACGCACACGGCGTGGAACGATTACGAGATTGTCGCGGCAAACCTGCTCGACGGCGGCGACAGGAAGGTCAGCGATCGGATCCTGGGCTACGCACTTTACGTGGACCCGCCGCTGGGCCGTGTTGGCATGACCGAGGCAGAGGCCCGCAAGTCGGGCCGGCCGCTGCTGATATCGAAACGGCCGATGACACGCGTTGGCCGCGCGGTGGAGAAGGCGGAGACCTGGGGTTTCATGAAGCTGATTGCCGATGCCGGGACGAAGAAGATCCTCGGCGCCACGATTCTGGGCACGGGCGGAGACGAAGCGATTCACGGCATCCTGGACATGATGAATGCGGATGCCTCGGTAGAAACGCTGCAATGGGCCGTGCCCATCCATCCGACGGTGTCGGAACTGATTCCGACCCTGGTGGGCGATTTGACGGCCGCCGACTGACATGCATCCGCGCGATACGACTCCCCGCATCGCGGAGTCCTTGCGACAGGTCAAGGAGCTGGCGGGGTCAGGTCATACACGGTGGCCCGGGGCATGTTTAGTGCTTCCATGACCGCTTCGTCTGCCACGCCGAAGCAGAATCCGATGAGATGTACCCCGTCCTTCGACAACCTGTGCTGCATGTCCTGCTTGGTCATCCCGATCAAACTGACATTGTTTATTTTTAGGTCCAGCAACGTGGCGAGCTTCTTCGTGTAGGCGAGATCCTGGGCGTAAAACTGGCCCTCCGTGCCGAGTCTCTCCCCCGTCTTTCCGTGCCAATTCCTTCCATAGGGCTCCCCGTGAGAACCCGTATAGAGGTTAATCTCCCTGACTCCGGCGTTCTCCAGCCGTACGAAGACCTTGTTGAGATCCTTCTGCGAGATCACCGTATCGGCCGCCATGATGCTGCTCTCGCGATTGCTGGCGTGAGTGCGGTCCGTCCAGCGCCTCTTGATCCTCTGGTGCCCGACACGATTGACCTTCACCCGTTCCGCCGGAACCTTTGCATCGGTAACGAGTTGCACGGTCCTCGTCCCGGTTTTCAGCGTTTGCGTGTCTTCGTTCAGGTGCCTGCGCCCGCCGAAACGTTCTGTCGGTGTCCCGATCCTGGCTGCCGGAAGGCCGGACCCGTTCGAGGCGACGCTTGCACCCATGGAAATCCAACCGAAGATGCCCCCGGCCGCCTTTGAACTGCCCGATGTCATCAGAGCCACCGAGTCGATAGCCGAGGTGATGGAAACCGCATCCGTGACCGCGGCGACGGTCGAGGCCGTCGTGCCTGGAGTGGTGGCGGCCGCATTCACGTTCTGGGACGCTGGAGATACCGACCGCGCGGCACCTTCGCTCCTTGTCAGTCCCTGCGATATACCCAGCCAGTTACGCCACGTATTGCCACTCGGATCGATCCGGTTTATCGGATCGCCCCCGCAATAGGCATAACGATTGACGCCTCCGCCGTCGAACGGGCTCGCTTTGTCGGGGGCGAGGAACCGGCGTAGCGTGGGACTGTACGCACGCTCACCCAACATGTACCAGCCGGTACCGGGCTCGAGCGCCTCGCCGGCGTAAGCGGTACGCGTAGAGCCCGTTGCGTCGGCGCGGGAACCATAGGCACCGTAGGCATGCGGTGTTGTAGCGGCATTCGTGGTCATCGGTCCAGGACTCCTGTCGTTCGGTGCTTCCATGGCCTTTACGTACCCGCTCGCACGGTAAACAGATAATCGGACAGCGTGCTCGATACGTTCAGCCTTCGTATCGCGGCGTTGTCGGCGAGACCGTGCCCACCCACGACGACATGAATGCCGTCTTCCGACAAACGTCCCCGCAGATGTTCCCTGGTCGATCTCGCCACATCGACTGCGGCGACGTTCAGTCCCGCCGAGCTTCCGACCTGGATCGTTGTCTCTATGGTGTTGCGGTAGAGCCTCCCTGTCGGATCCCGCTGTCGCCAGTGCGGGGGGCGGCCTTCCTGCCTGCTCCCAGGCGTACCGACGTACACGGTGCCGTCCCTGGCACCGTTCGCGGCGAGGACTGCCGATTCCCGCCTGAGTTGGGGAAGGTTGGCATTCGCATCGGGCGCCGCAAGGCTGTGCGTCGCGTTCCGTGTGCTGTTACGAGGGGAGGCGCCAGGCGTCGCCAACGGTGTCACTGCCTTCACCGCATTGACCGCGGTGTGCGCGGTGGCCGTAGAGCTCGCGCGTGATCCGGCAGAGGATGCCGTGGATGCAGGCCGCGCGACGCCCGCCACGCTCGCCGCCCTTTTCATCTGTTTGGCGGCGACGACCGAGGCGCCACCCGAGCCTATCCCACTGGCCATCGAGACCCAACCGAAAATGGCATTGGCTTTCTGGTTATGGGCGGCCATCGAGGCGACCGATCCGACGGCGGCGACGGTCGACACCACGTCCAACGTCATCGCCGTGGCGGCGGATACCAGGCCTGGGGTGACGACAGCAGCGGTTGTCGCGGCGGCTGCCGCTGCCGAAAGGCCGCCACCTGCTGCCGCTGTCGCGGTCATGGCGGTGGTTGTTGCGGCGGCCAGGGGGCCTGCGAGGACGCCGGCGCTTACAACGGTGGCTACGACAGAAAGTGCCACCATCAGTCCTGCGGCCAGCCAGTCCGTCCAGGCGTTACCTGTAGGATCGATCCAGTTGATGGGGTCGCCGCTGCAGTAGGCATAACGGTTGACGCCGCCATCGTGAAACGGACTGTCGGGATCCGGGGCGAGGAAGCGACGAAGTACGGGGCTGTAAGGGCGATCGCCCAACAGGTACCAGCCGGATTCCCGCTCCGCGAGTTCACCGGCGAAAGCCAGCCGCGCGCCATGCGCGAATTCCATGCTCTCACCGTACGCGCCATAGGCCCGGGTGCTCATGTCCTTGGCTCCGGCACGGACTCGGTGACGACGGATCCCTGTGGATCGGTACCTAACAGGAAGATTTCACGTATCGTGCCGGCGAGCCGGGTTTCAGCGACCACGCCTCCTTTCGCCCGAATGAATCGTCGGCCTTCGTTCGTGTCGACTTCGAAGGCGATGGCACCGTCTTCGCGGTAACGGTACGTCGACACGAGGTCACGCGTTACGCTGCTCACGCGCCCATCGGGTCCATGGACATAAGCGATCTCCTTGCCATCCGCCAGCGTGACCAGCGATAACCGGCCGGCACCGTCCCACAGCAGTTTCCGGCCCTGGCCATCGTCGATCAGGTTGCCGTTTGCATCGTATGCGAGCGTCAGCGGCGTGCCGAAGCCGGGGTAGCCATCCAGGCTGTTGCTCACACTGGCCAGCCTGTCGATGTCCACCGGGTCGTAGGCGTATCGCGTGATGTTGACCCGGCCATCCAGGAGTGTCGTCGTCACGATGAGAAGGTTATCGAGGCAGTCGTGCTCGAAGGTTTGCCGGACATACGGTTGCCTGGCTTCGTCAACGGGATGTTCACCGCTGGCAGCCGTTATCGCATGGAGGATCAATCGGCCACGATCGTCATAGTCCATCGTCTCCTCACGCAGCGGCGTGGCGTCGTCATCGCCGTACCATCGACGTTCCGTGACTTTGTCGTCGGCTCGCCAGCTCAAGGCCAACCGGCTTTTCCGGGTGCCAGCCGGGTCGATGTGTTCCCAGATCTGCTCGGACACCCGTCCGAGCGCGTCGTAGACGACGCGCTGAATGACCGATCGACCATCCGGTGTACGGGTAATGCGATGGTCCAGACGTGAGAAGGCGTCGTAAACCAGCTCGATCCCGAGATCCTGGTCGTCCACGGTCTTCAAGCGTCCCTTCTCGTCGTACTCGTGTACCTGGCGTACGCCGTCCGTGCCGGTCTTCTCCAGCAAAAGACCACC
>DATNJP010000275.1:0-17222 GCA_035603855.1 Luteibacter sp.
GGTGTCCTCCTTGACACATCGCTAGGCGGGCTCCATGCCCGCAGCGCCACGCTCCGCGCGTTATCGTGAAACCTGCGTGAAGACGATCAGAAGCGATGGCCGATCTCGAGGAACACGTTGTAATCGCCCCCCTGGCGGCCACCGATACCGAACAGGATCGGGCCTATCCACGAATTGAGTCCGAGGTAGATGCTGCCGTTGAGCAGCGAATTGCTCCAGCTCATCTGCGATCGGCCAGGCCAGGCGTTGCCGTATTCGAGTGTGGAACCGACCAGGGCATCCTGGTTGAGGATGCGGCCGATCCGGTAGGAATAGCCCAGCATGAGCACCCCATAATCCTGACCGGTCAGTTCATTCGGCTGGAAGCCGACCAGGCGGGAGAAGCCACCCAGGCGATAGACACTCTGGATGGGTGCCACGCCCTGCGTCGTCACGTGATAGCGCAAGCCCACCTGCACCGAGTGCTTGCCAAAGAGGATCGCGTCGAGTGCGTCGAAATCGAACTGCTCGTATTCGGTGTCGGCGCCGAGCGCGTCGCGTGACCAGGTGTAGCGCGTGCGTGCGTAGTAGCCGTCGCGCGGGAAATAGAAGCTATCCAGGCGATCGAGCGTGCCCTCAAGATAGACCTCGCCGGTCTGGAAGTGCTGACGAGGCTGGCTGGGATCGCCGATATGAATCCGCACGTCGCCCGCGTCGCGGCGGATGCCGGCGGTCAAGGCGCCGTAGTTACCGAATTCACGGCCGAAGCCCAGGCCAATGCCTGCCTTGCGCGCGTCGTATTCGGCGGTCTTGTGGCCTTGCGCATCGAAGGTGTTGATCTGGTAGGAAAGATAGTCGGCACGCCCGGCGAAGAAGTACTTGCCCGTCTTTCCAAGGGGTTGGTAGTACTCCGTCAGCAGGCCCGTTTCATCGCCCAACGAGGCAAGCACGCGCACTTCGCCGCCGGTGTCGTTGACGGGCGAACGCAGGATGCCGAGGCGAACGCTGAGGTCGAACCGGCCGTTGAAGTCGCCGCTCGTGCTCAGGCCGGCCTCGAGGTAGTTGGGCCCCTGGAGCTTTTCGTTGACGTGCACGATCACGCCGTCCTGGCCGTTTTCCTTCACCAGCTCGTACGTCACTTGCGAGAGCGTATTGAGACCATAGACCCGGTACAGCGAGTTTTCGGCGCGCTGCGCGTCGAACGGCTGGCCTACCGGGATGTCGATGCGCGAGGTCAGGAAGCTGTCGCGATATCGGCTGCGATTGTCCAGGCGAACGAACTGGATCACCGGCGGCGGGCTCTGCCGGCCGTGCCGCATGGAAACATTCTGGGCGTAGGCGTCGTCGGAGACCGTCAACCGGCTCAAGGCAGGCCCCGCCGTGTCGGCGCCTTCCTTGCCGATGGCGAGCGCTTCCTTGCCCTTGGTGAAGGAACTCGTGCCGACCTTGTTGCCCAGCGGCGGGCTGATGAGCACGTCGCGTTCGGTCAGCGTCGCTAGTTGCTCCTGGGTGTTGCGCACCGTGAGCAAGCCCGTGACCTGGCCGGTGATGGCGAGGACATTCGATTGGGGTGTGACGGTGCCCAGGGGCGTGCCAACATCCACCGCGATGACGATATCCGCACCCAGCTTGCGCGCCACGTCGATGGGGATGTTGCGCGCGACGCCGCCGTCGACCACGACGTGGTCGCCGATGCGTACGGGCGGGAACACGCCGGGGATGGACATGCTTGCTCGCATGGCGAGGGCAAGGTCGCCTTCGCCGATCACCAGTGCTTCGCCCGTGTTGATGTCGGCGGCCACGGCGCGATACGGGATGGGCAGGTCGTCGAAGTCCTCGATGGTGCCGACCGGCTCGACCATCTTCTCGAACAGCAGCAGGATGCGCTCGCCCGCAAGCAGGCCGCTCGTCACGACGATGCCTTTGGGACCGATGCCGATGCCCGGCGATGACACCACCAGCGTGTCGTCGGTCTTGCGCCGGTACGAACGGTCGCGCCGGTCGAGCGAGTCGTTGAACAAGCGGTCCCAGTCGAGCGAGAGCACGAGCTTCTCGATGTCGTCCACGGACATGCCCGACGCGTAAAGGGCGCCCACCAGGGCGCCCATGCTGGTGCCGGCGATGCAGTCCACCGGGATGTGCAACTGCTCCAGCTTGCGCAGCACCGCGATGTGCGCGATGCCGCGTGCACCGCCTCCGCCGAGCACCAGGCCGATGCGTGGCCGGTTCTCCGGTACGACAGGCCGGATGCGGCAGGCCAGGTTCGCGTCCTGGGCATGCGCCTCCGGCGCGGGCTGGGCCATGATGGCCGCCAGCCCGATCAGCCAGACGAGAACCAGGCGGCGACGGCTCATGGGGAATCAGTTCGCGTTGTCTGCGTCCATGCGCGTCCGGAGTCGCTGGCCGGCGGCATCGAGGACAGTCGCGATCTGGTCCCAGGTAAGGGCTTCTTTCTTCGATTCGCCACTGACCAGCGGATCGACCACCACCGCGAGCTGCTTGCCCGACGGATCGATCAGCTCCGCTTCCACCGTGGCCGAGTTGAGATTGATGTTCGGACCGGCCGTGGCCAGGTTTTTCGCCGTGCCGATGACGAAGCCGACGGGGGTATAGCCGAGGATGCCGCGCTTCTTCTTCTCCGCCACGACGTTGGTGATCGCGACGCGGACACGAAGCACGCCCGGGCCGATGGCATCCACCACGGGATACTTGGGCTCGAGGCTCTTCTTCAGTGCCGTGCGCAGGTGCTCTGTCACCGCCGACAGTTCGTTGGGGTCGATGCCCTGGTACTTCGAGTCGGGCGAATAGAAGACCAGGATCGGATCGATCACCACCTTGTCCAGCCCCTTGAGGGTGGTGTTCGGTGCGATGTAGATCGATGCGCCGGGACGTTTCGGATCCGGTTGCATCGGTGGGTAGGTATCGAGGAAGCCGCTCGGGGGCGGCGCGGCGAAGGCCGTCGAGGTACCGATGGCGACGGCAAGCATGCCGCTGATCAAGAGCAGGATCGGACGCATGTCGGTGGCTCCTTGTAACTCGGGAATGCCGTGGGCCTGCGACGGCCGGTGCTCGGCGCCCGGAGCCGCCGATGTCGGTGAGCTTAGTCCGAGCCCTGGCGCTTGAAGCCGGTAGTACTACGTAGACGTTTCTACGCAAGAGTTCGATGGAATCCCGCGTGTGCGGGACTCATTCTCGCGGCGAAGGCAGGCCACTCCGACCGCGTGCAAGGGGCAACCGTGAAGCACTGGCGGATCATCGACACTGTTCGACTGCCCCGCCTCGTTGCGTTCACCGCGATCGCCTGCAGCGCATGCACGCCCGGGCCCGATTACGTAAGACCCGCAGTGGAAACACCTGCCACCTATCGATTCGCGGGGGGGACGATGCCAACGGTGGCAGGCGGCACCCTGGCGACGGTTCCGGATTGGTGGCGTGGCTTCGGGGACGCCGAACTGGACGCGCTGGTCAGCGAAGGGTTGATCGCGAACAACGACCTGCGCATCGCCACGGCGCGCGTGGACGAGTTCGCGGCACGCGTGACGGCCGTCCGCGCGCAAGGTCTACCCGTGGTGGGATACGGCGTAGGCGCGTCCCGCCAGAAGGCGAGTCGCGCATCGGTGCCGCTTCCCCCGGGTGTGGGCACGATCAGCGAGAGCTACTCGGCGGTGCTGTCGGCATCGTGGGAACTTGACCTGTGGGGCCGCATACGCCGGGAGAACGAGGCGGCGCGCGCTGATCTCCTGGCCACCGAACAGGCGCGTCTTGGCGTGGCCCTGACCCTGGTATCGGCCACCGTGTCCGGCTACGTGACATTGCTGGATCTCGACCGGCGCCTTGAGATCGCGCAGGCGACACTCGACGGTCGTAAGCACAACGTGGAGGTCTTCCAGCAAAGGCTGGATGGCGGCGCGGTTTCCGAGTTCGAGATGATGCAGGTGGTCGCCGAGTACGAGACCGCGGTCGCCGCCATTCCGGAACTGCGCAGGGCCATCGGACAGCAGGAAGATGCGCTGTCCGTACTCATCGGGCGCAATCCGGGTCCCATCCGCCGCGGACGCTCATTGCAGACGCTGGTCGCGCCGCCGGTGCCCTCCGGACTTCCATCGGACCTGATCGCCAGGCGGCCGGACATCCTGCAATCCGAACAGCAACTGGTCGCGACGAACGCCCTGGTGGGCGCGGCCCGCGCCCGATACTTTCCGACGATCAGCCTGACCGGTGCGGGAGGGCAGGCCAGCCGAAGTCTCGGTGACCTTTTCACCGGCCCGGCGCGTACGTGGTCCTTCGCAGGCGACCTGTTCGGACCGCTCTTCGCCGGGGGCGCCATCGATGCGCAGAACCGCCAGGCCGAGGCCCGGCGGGAACAGGCACTGGCCGCTTACCGGCAGGCCGTGCAGTCGGCCTTTCGCGATGTCGACGATGCCTTGATCGCGATCCAGAGCAGCCGCGATCTCGTCGCTTCGCTCATGCGCCGCGTGGAAGCCTTGCAGCGTGCCGTGGAACTCGCCCGCTATCGCTACGACAACGGCTACACCGACTACCTGGAGGTGCTCGACACCGAGCGAAGCCTGTTCTCGGCGGAACTGTCGCTCAGTGAAGCGCGTGGGTCGGGCTTCCGTTCGCTGGTGGACCTATATACAGCGTTGGGTGGCGACTGGGTGGGGCAGGCGGTGGACGCGCGGGTGTCGCGCCAATGAAGAAGCGGCGGATCATGCTGGTGACCCTGGCCCTGCTGGTCTGCCTGCTGGCATATCACCTGGTGGCCGATCGCGTGACGCCGTATACGTCGCAGGCCACCGTCGATACCTTCCTCGTGCAGATCGCGCCGGATGTGAGCGGAACGGTGGTGGGCGTGGATATCCGTGACAACACGCGGGTAAAGAAGGGCCAGATACTCTTCCGCATCGACCCGGCGCCGTTCGAGATCGCGTTGCGCGCGGCGGAAGCATCGCTCGCGGTCACGGCACAAGGCGTTGACTCAACGGCCGCCGACCTGCGCGTGGCGGATGCGCAGCTAAAACGACAGCGGGTCGACCTCGCCGTGAGCCAGCAACTGGGCAAGATCGTCCTCGACCTCTCCGCGAAACGCGCCCTCGCCGAAACGGCGGCCATCCGTGCGCGCGCGGATATCGCGCGAAGCCAGGCCGACATCGGCAAGGCCGAAGCGGAGGCGGAACGTGCACGCATCCGCCTGGGTGAAGCAGGGGACGCGAACGCGCAGATCAGCCAGGCACTGGTCGCGGTCGAACAGGCGCGGCTGGACCTCAAACACACACGGGTGCTCGCACCTGCCGACGGTGTAGTGACCAACCTGCGCCTCGCACCCGGGCAGTTCGCCAACCGCGGACAGCCGCTGCTGAGTTTCATCGCGGACGGCCCGCGCTGGGTGAGCGCGGCCATGCGCGAGAACCAGCTGGGAAGGATCGTTGCCGGTGATCGCGCGTACGTCGCCTTCGACGACCATCCGGGCGAGGTGTTCACGGCGCGCGTGGAAAGTGTCGGGTGGGGTATCGCCCAGGGCGGTGAGGCGCCGACGGGGCAGTTGCCCCAGGTGGATACACCCGCCGGCTGGCTGCGCGAACCGCAGCGTTTCCCGGTACGCATCGTGCTCGATGCACCGGCGGACCCGGCGCGCCAACTCCCACCGGGACGAAGCGGCGCGCAGGCGAACGTCGTGGTGCTGACGCGCGAGCGCTCGATCATGAATCCGCTGGCGAGGTTGTGGATCCGCGTCGTCGCCACGCTGAGCTACCTGCGATGAACGGGAGCGTCACGCCGGTCGTCGCGGAGCGGGCCGACGACGAAGGCCTGCATGCAACGCTTCGCTTTGCCACTGGGGTGACATTCGCCTTCGTGCTGTGTGAGGCGCTGGGCTGGGCACCGAGTTTCCTGGCACCGGTGTTCACGGCCGTTTTCCTGGTGAATCTGCCGATGCGGCCGCCGTTGAAGATGGCGCTGTCACTCATCGTCGTCATGGCGATCGCCTCGCTATTCGTCTATGCGCTCGCGTCGCTGTTGCACGACGCGCCCTTGTCGATGACGCTGTCACTGGCGCTGATCGTCTTCGTCGCGTTTCACGCCATGGCCGGCGGCCGTGCGAAGCTCCCCGCGCTACTGCTTCTGATCTGCGTGGCGACCATTCCCGTCGTCGCGACGATCGCACCCGCGCAAGCCGTGTTCCTGCCCATGGCGATGATTCGCAGCATGGCGCTGGCGATGCTGGTCATCCAGCTCGTCTACGTGGTGTGGCCGAAGACGTTGGCGCCACCTTCCGCCCCCGCGGCGGCCGCTCCTGCGGTGCCGCCCGGCACCCTGGCGATGCTCGGCACGCTGATCGTCGTTCCATTGATGACGGTCTACCTGCTCTTCGGGCTGACCGACGCGCTGCCGGTGCTGATCGCCACCGTGATGCTCGTGGCGAACTTCGACCCGGCACGGAGCCGCATGCATGCCCTGGGCATGGTCCTGGGAAACCTCGCCGGAGGGCTGGTCGGCATCGTCCTGCATATGCTGTTGCTGACCACGCCCACCCTGGTATTCCTCGCCGTGTCGCTTTTCCTCGTGGCGATGATGTTCGGCGGGCGCATCGCGGCAGGCGGTCCTGCCGGAGCCGTCGCGTTGATCGCCTGCAATGCCATGCTGATCATCCTGGGTGCGTCCATCGCCTCCGGGCCCGCCTCGCTTTCGCTATGGCTCACGCGGCTTGTCCAGTTCGTCCTCGCCAGCGTGTTCGCCGTCGGCATGATGAACCTGCTGTGGAATCGCTACCCAGCGGCACCTAGGTAGTTCTGCGGAGGTGGGGTACGCACAACTGCGCTACCGGAAGGTTCGGCGCAGGGTCGATGCTGGCCGGGTGGTTCCTCCGCGGGAGAGCGCTCATGGCACCGTGCATCACCTGGCGAACGATCCGGCTTCTCGGCGCCGCGCTGCTCCTGCTGGCCGGCGTGGCAATGGCCCAGGACGCGCCGCAGAAGACCTTCCGCACCGAGCAGATCGACCAGTTCGTCGCCCCGGTGGCGCTCTATCCGGATGCCTTGCTCTCGCAGATCTTCATGGCGTCGACGTATCCCTCGGACGTCGCGGAAGCGGCCGCGTGGTCGAAGGCCAATCCGAAAGCCACGGGTGACGCCGCAGTGAAGCAGGTCAGTGGCAAGCCGTGGGATCCGAGCGTGCAGTCGCTGGTGGCGTTCCCCCAGGTGCTCGCCCAGATGGCCGCGCACCCGGATTGGGTGCAGAACATCGGCGATGCCTTCCTCGCGCAGCCCGACGACGTGATGGCGTCGGTACAACGCCTGCGCGCGCAGGCACAGAAGGCGGGAAACCTGAAAACCACCGAGCAGCAGAAGGTTGTCGTGAAGGAGACGGCACCGCAGACGACCGTGATCCAGATCGAGCCCGCCAATCCGGAAGTCGTCTATGTGCCCAGCTACAACCCGACCGTGGTGTACGGCACCTGGGCGTATCCCTCCTATCCGCCGACTTACTGGCCACCGCCGCCCGGCTACTACCATCCCGTTGCGACGGGCCTTGCCGCCGGCCTGGCGTTCGGCACGGGCATCGCCATCGCGGACTCGCTCTGGGGCGGTTTCGATTGGGGGCACAACGACGTCGACATCAACGTCAATCGCTACAACAACATCAACGTCAACAACCGCATCTCGGGTAACGGAAACGTCGCCTGGAACCACAACCCCGCCAACCGCCGCGGCACGCCGTATCGCGATCCAGCCACCAGGCAGCGCTTCGACCAGGGCGTTGGTGGCGCGCAACAGCGCCAGGCGTTTCGCGGGCACGACACGACGCGCGATGCCAGCCGCGAACGCGCGATGCAGAGCTTCGACCGGCAGACGCATGGGGGCGCGGCAGCCTCCGCACGTCGTCCCGGTGAAGGCGGCCTCGCCGGAGGCAATCGAGCCGATCGTCCCGGCGCCGCCGGCGCCGGCACGCGTAATCCCGCCGTCGCCGATCGCGCTAATCGCGCCGGTGGCTCGGAACGCATGAATCGGCCGGGGGGAGACGGTGGCGCGCTCCAACGCTCATCGGGTGGTACGCGCGCGAATGCGTTCTCCGGCGTTCGTTCGCCCGGCAATACCTCCGCGCAACGCCAGCGAGGCGAAAGCAGCATGCGCAGCTTTGGTGGACAACACGGCGGCGGCGCCGCGGCTCGCCCGGTCAACCGTCCGGCGCCCTCGCGGGGCGGCGGCTTCCATCGTCGGTAGGAGGCGTTATGAACGGTTCGATCGGCAAGCGCATGGCGTCGTCGCTGCTTTCACTACTGATGCTGGTGGCGACCGCCGCCATGGGCGCCGCCGCGAGCTTTCCCACGGCGGAAGCGGCTGGCGACGCGTTAGTGGCCGCGCTGAAGGGACCCGACCAGGCTGAACTCCGCCGCATCCTCGGCGACGACTGGCGCACCTATATCCCCACCGACGGCGTCGAGCGCGACGATGTCGATGCCTTCATCGACGACTACAACGCATCGCACCAGATCATCGCCTCCGGTCCGCGCAGCCATATAAGCGTCGGACCCGCAGGGTGGACGTTTCCCATCCCGCTAGTCCACGACGAGAAAGGGTGGTCGTTCGACGTACGCGCGGGACGCGAGGAGATCCTGGCGCGTCGCGTGGGACGCAACGAGATGTCGGTGGTGCAGGCGCTGCTGGCGTACTACGACGCGCAAAGGGAATTCGCCGCGCAGAGCGACGACAAAGGCGCGCCGCCACACTATGCATCGCGCCTGATCAGTTCGCCCGGCAAGCGCGACGGCCTGTACTGGCCGAACGAGGAGGGCGCGCCGGAAAGTCCGCTGGGGCCGTACTTCGCGAAACCGCCCAAGGGTGACACCTATTACGGGTACCGCTATCGCATCCTCACGTCGCAAGGCCCATCGGCTCCCGGTGGTGCCTACGACTATATGCAGGGCAAGGCGATGACGAACGGCTTCGCCTTGCTCGCCTGGCCGGCCACGTATGGCGAAACCGGCGTTATGACCTTCGCCATCAGCCACGATGGCCAGGTGTTCGAAAAGGACCTGGGCAAGGACACGCCACGCCTCGCTGGTTCGATCACCCGCTTCGATCCGGACTCGAGCTGGGCGGAAGTCCCGGCGTCCCCCTGATCCGGAGGCCATCGTCATGCGCAAGGCACCGCTCGATTATTCCTTCGAAATCGCCTGTTCCCGCCATGAAGACGCCGAGGGCACCACGTGCTTCTCGGCCCAGGCGACCATCCGCGACGCATCGGGGAACGAAGTCAGCCGGGCTCCGACGAGCCAGCTGCATGCTTACGTCGAGGCCGCGGAGGACGAGGCCGTGCAAGCGGCCCGCGCGGAAATCCGCCGTCTGCGCAAGGCAAAGGGCAAGGGCTGAGTCCGCTGCTCCCGGCTTTCCCGAGCCATCCTCACCTCGTGCGAAGGGGAGCCGTTTCCGCGGCTCCCCTTCGCGCGAGGTGGCATTCTTTCCTGCTGGCTCAATGCGATCCACCGGCCTCGCTCAACATCTTCAACGCTTCGTCAATCGTGAAGCTGTTGGGGTGCTGGACGGGTGGGAAGTCCTTGAACGATGCGGCGAACTTATCCGCTAGCGCATAGGCGCCGAAGAGGATGTAGCCGTGATAGAGGAACCACTCGTAGTACGAGTTCGAAGTGATATCGGCGTACTCGTACGGGTCTGTTCTCAGGTTGAACAGCTTTGGCAGGCGTAGGCGTACGAACGGTTCGGCCCAGACCTGCAACGTGCCTCTGCAGCGTTGTTCCATGAAGACGATCTTCCAGTGATCGTAGCGGACGCCCAGCACGTCGCCATCGTCGCTCAGGTAGAAGAACAGCTTCCGCGGACTGTGTGCCTTGCTGTCCGACAGGAGCGGAAGGAGACTGATGCCGTCGATGTGGTTCTTGTACGTTCGCCCGATCGACTGATAGCCCTTCTTCAGCTCCTCGACCACGGTCGGGGCGCCGGCCATTTCCGCGAACGTCGGTAGCCAGTCGTGATGCTGGATGATGTCGTTCGAGATCCTGCCGGGCTCGATCTTCCCCGGCCAACGCACGACCAGGGGAACGCGGAAGGCGCCTTCCCAGTTCGTGTTCTTCTCGCTGCGGAACGGGGTCGTGCCGGCATCGGGCCAGCTGTTCCTGTGCGGACCGTTGTCCGTGGAATACATGACGAAGGTGTCGTCGGCGATGCCGAGTTCGTCGAGATAATCCAGGATCTCGCCCACGTTTCGATCATGGTCGATCATCGTGTCGTGGTACGGCGATTGCCAGCGACCCGCCTGGCCGAGGCTGGACTTCTTGGCGTGCGTGAACAGGTGCATGTGGGTAAAGTTCAGCCAGACGAAGAAGGGCGTGTCGGCATCGTCCTGGCGCTTGATGAAGTCCTTCGCGGCGGCGACGAACTCATCGTCGCAGGTCTCCATGCGCTTCTTGCTCAGCGGGCCGGTATCCTTGATTTTCTGCTTGCCTACGCGGCCCCAGCGTGGCTGCTCGGTGGGATCGTCCTTCTCGGTGGCCCAGGTATGCAGCACGCCACGCGGCAGCACGGTCTTGCGGAACTCCGGGAAATCCTTTTCGGGGAAATAATCCGCCATCTCGGGTTCCTCTTCCGCGTTCAGGTGGTAGAGGTTGCCGAAGAACTCGTCGAATCCGTGGACGGTGGGAAGGTGCTTGTTGAGATCGCCGAGGTGATTCTTGCCGAATTGACCGGTGGCGTAGCCCTGGTTCTTCAGCACCGCGGCGATGGTGATCAGCTTGTCCGACATGCCGATAGGTGCGCCGGGAATTCCCACTTTCGACAAGCCTGTCCTGTAGACGCTCTGTCCCGTGATGAACGACGACCGCCCGGCCGTGCACGATTGCTCGCCGTAGGAATCGGTGAACATCATGCCTTCCTGGGCGATCCGGTCGATGTTCGGCGTCTGGTATCCCATCAGGCCATGGCTGTAGCAGCTCAGGTTGGAGATGCCGATGTCGTCACCCCAGATGACCAGGATGTTCGGTTTCTTCGCCTTGCCGCCGCCACCCTTCGTCGGGGCCGCCTTCTTCGCTGTCTTGCTTGCACTTGGCATGGTCACTTCTCCGGGACATGCGTGGGAGTCGGGGACGGTGCGCGCGCAGTCACCGACGGATCGAACAGGGTGAGCCAGTCGTTCTTCATGCTCAGGACGTGGAATCCGTAACGGGAGGCCGCCGCCAGGGATTCGCCGTTCTTTTCGGCGTAGACGAACTCGCGCGTGGCGTCGTCGTGGTTGATCAGCAGCTGGAACGACGGGCCGCCACGGTCTTTCGCATAGCGCATCATCGCGATGTCGCCAACGCCTCCCACGTTCCCGGCAACGAAGGCCGGGCGCGTGCCGATGGCGAGATGGATCGCGGGTGGTTTGCCTTCGCGGTCGTTCACGTGTTCCACCTTGCCCGTGTAGGTCAGCACGGTGCGACCATCCCGCTCGTCGAAGCGCGTGCCCAGGTAACTGCCGATGACCCGTTCCGGCGGTATGCCGAACACCTCGCGCGAAAGGCCGCGCGTATAGGCCACGGGTGATCCACTGCAGATCCAGGTCTGGTACCCGTGGGCTTCGAGGTAGCGCAGCAGTTCCACCATGGGGCGGTAGGCGAGCTTCGTATAAGGCACGCCGTAACGCGGATTGGGAGCGGCGCGTTCTTCCCGTGCCATGTCCACCTGTACCTGGTCCGCGGTGCGTCCATCGACGGCGGTGGCGACGATCTGCACCAGGCCCGCTTCGCCCTGGGCCTGCACGCCCTTCACATCGCCGGCGAGCAAGGCGGCCACCGCGGGTTGGCTCTTCAGTTCGGGGTGCTCGGTGGTGGCCCTCTTCACATCAGCGACCAGCGGGAGCAGGGCACCCGGCAGCGGCTTCTCCGGGAGGAGGGTTCCGTCCATGTCGAACACGGCGATACGCGCTTCCGGAGGGATGTAGCCGGAATGGCCTTCCTCGGTGGACGAAGTGACGAAGGCGACGATCGCCGTCTTCAACGCGCCATCTTTCCAGCCAGGCAGGGGGTCTGCCGCCGCGGCGTGCCCGGGATGCGCGCCCATGGCGAGCAGCACCAGGAGTGCGGCGCACGCGATCGTATGTCGCAACTCCCAGCGGTAGCTCCACATCGTCGCGGTCTCTCAGGAGAAGTGTCGATGTTGGACAAGCGCGCTGGGTTGCCCAAGCGTAGTAGGGCGCATGTGCGCTTAGGTAAATCTACGAGGCGCGGCGGGCTAGGTAGAACTACGCAACGGCGGAGCGGGCATTTGCGCTGTCGGCCGTTGGCTGCCTCGGGGACGATGGGCCTTGTCTCCGGCCCGCGGGATGCGACGACACGACATGAATACGCCTTCCGGTCCTTACGAATACGTCGGTGCCGCAAAGATCGGCGATCGCACGGACGCCGCCGTGGAACTCTCCGCGCGACGTACGGGCATGTCTTTCCAGCGCACGCGCATGAGCACCGACCGCACCCTCATGTCGGTCATGCGCACGTCGATCTCGCTGATCAGTTTCGGCTTCACCATCGCGCAGTTCTTCGAACGCCTGCGCACGTCGAACGTGCTGCCACAGGCGAGCGCGGCACCGCGTCACTTCGGCGTCGCACTGGTTGCCCTGGGCATCGGCATGCTGGTGCTGGGGATCATCTATCACCTGCACTACATGCGCGCCCTGCGTGACGAACGGCACGCCATGGCGAAGGAAGGCCTGATCCATGGCGAGAGTCCGTATCCCGTATCGCTGACGCTGCTGACCGCGATCGTCATGTTGCTGCTCGGCATCCTCGCCATCATCAGCATGACGACGCATATCGGCCCGTTCGACTGAGGGATCAGCGCACGCTGTAGCCGCGACCCTGGAGACACGACGAGTAAGCCTGGTTGAAGGCGGCCAGGTTGTTCGACTGCTGGCTTTGCGCCGCGGCGTTGGATGCGCGGCGATCCTGTCTTGCCCGCATGCCGCCCGCGACCACGCCGGCGGTGGCGCCCACGCCGGCACCGTGCCCGGCGTCGTTGTTGGCCACGCCACCCACCACCGCGCCGGCAGCGGCACCACGCAGAGCGCCGCGCGCACGCTGGCCGCCACCTACGGCAGGACCCGTCTGTTGCTGTGCCGGGGCATTCGCCATCTGCTGGCTGATCCCTGTGCGGCTCTGCGTCCAGTCACGGCAATAGGCTTCGTCGGCCGTCTGCTTCTCCGGACTCTGGCCTTTCGAGGGATAGGCGATGGGTTGCTGCGCGTGCGCCTCCGGCGACAGCGCGCAGACCATCGCGATCAATAGGGCCATACGCAAGGGAGTCATCATGGCATCCTCCGGCTACTCGGGAAAAACGAAGGTGAGCACGGCACGAAAACCCCAGCCGTGCGGTCCTCCATCGGTGGAACTGATCCAGTAACGAACGCCGGCGCCGTAGCTGATCGGTTGCTTGCCGATCCGGGTGACGTGGGAGACGTTGAAGTTGATCGGCACGCTGTACTCACGTGCATGCCAGTCGTAACTCGATTCCAGGTTGGCGCCGTATGTCCATGCGTGTGGCGTGTTGTAGGCGACGAAGGGCTGCAGGAAGGTGACGCTGATCGCCGGCCGGTTGTCGTAGCCGTGGACGCTCGCCACCGACCACAGGTGGTTCATCAGGAAGCCGGTGGTCCAGCCATGCTTCTGCCGCAGCACCAGTGCCGTCCACCCGGCGCCCCATTTCTTCGAGCCGAGCTTGGGATCGCTCGCGGTCGGGATGAGAAAGGCGGGGCCGACGCCCCAGATCACGCCGCTGGATGTGGGCTTCTTCGGCGAAAAGAAGAGGCTCTGGGTGATGTCGCCGGTTCCCGATTCGCTGCTGCCGGGTATGACCCCCGACTGGTTGGCGAAGGGTAGGATGGTGCGCGAGATGACGTTCCAGCGATCGTTGAGCGAGAAGGGCACTACCGGCTGCAGGTTCAGATACGTCTTGTGGCCCCGACCACCCGCGCCATAGCCGGTGTCGTAGTTGAGCTGCAGGGGCACGCTGATCAGCGAGGCCACGGGGTTGGATAGCTTCTGCGCCAGCTGCGCTTCGCCCGCTGGCGCTTCCGTGGCCTGGGCATGCGCGAGTAACGGCGCCATCGCGAGCACGGTCAAGGATCCGGTGCGCAACATGGCATCGCTCAACGGATGATGCCGTCGGCTTTCATTTTCGGGATGAGCGTCTTGGCCAGGTTCACCGTCGCCTTCGGAATGTCGTTGGTGGCGACGCCCTGCGTCGTCACGGTCCAGACGAGTTTCTGGCTGCGCGGGTCCCAGACGCTGGTCTCGAGCGTCACGATGGTTGTCTGCGTGATCTCCGGCGTGGCGGCCCATGCACCGCCGTACCAACCGTAGAAGCCGCCGTAACCCGGACCCGTCGGCGTCACGTTGATGCGATCCTCCACGCGCTGCACGCGGGTGACCAGCACGGCATCGCTACCGGTCGAACGGACCAGGTTGCCGAGCTTTTCCGAACCGCCCTGGCCCGGCGGGATCTGCGCGTAGCTGGCCGAGGCGCGTACACCGGCGGCGATCAGTTCGCGCGAGAACGTGTCCTCGAACAGGCGACGCATCGTGTCGCTGCGCGCGACGCCGATCACCAGTACGTTGGTGGCGGGCGGTCCTGACCAGGTCGGGTCTTTCCATTGGTTGGTGATGCTGACCGAGGCGCACGAGGCGAGCAGCACGAGGAGGCACGCGGCGGGTATCCATCGTTTCATGATCGGGTGCTCCGTGAAGAGAAGTCCCGCCTGTGTAACCGTGGCAAGGGTCCGGGGAACGGAAACCCGTGAACCACGCGCGACCGGCCTTGGGGAGAATCCGGTGCTACCGCAGGCGGGAAATCGATGAGCCAGATTGGCCTCATGGACCGGCCCGTCGCCAGCGAAGAGCTACCGAGCGGTATTGCGTAGTTCTACGGGGTATCCGGGGGCGGTGGCATGCGGGTCGGGTCGCGGATCAGCCCAAGGCGCAGCGCCTCGCGCACGAGTGCCACGCCGCTGTGCACGCGGAACAGCTCCAGCAGCGACTGGCGATGGCTTTCCACGGTGCGTACGGAGATGCCGAGGTCGGTGGCGATGTCGCTCGCGCGCAGCCCGAGGGCCATCCGCTCCAGCACCTCGCGTTGCCGGCGGGTCAGCCGGTGCACGGAGGGCGGCGCGTGGATCAGCACCGCCATCAGCCCCGGACTCACGTAGCGGCGACCTTCCATCACCTCGTGCAAGGCGGCGACCAGTTCGTCCCGTGGCGACTGCTTCAGGACATAAGCCCAGGCCCCGGCCTGCATGGCGTCCTGCACGATCAGGGGCTCGTCGTGTCCGGAGAGCACGATGAAGCGCACGCCACCCGGACGACGGGCGAGCGTGCGCAGGGGTTCGATGCCGGGAATGTCCGGCAGGTCGATGTCGCCGACGACCAGGGCGCCGGCCGGCGCGCGGTCGAGGAGGTCCTGCGCGGTATGCACCATGGTGACGCTGCGTACATGGGGAGCGATCAGCGCGGCCACGCCTTCGGCCACGACGCGATGGTGATCCGCCACCAGCACATCGACGGGAAGCGGCGGGCCTGTGGGAACGCCGTGCATGGATCAGAGCGCTATCGAGACGTTCAGCACGAGCGGTTCGCCCTTGATCCGGTTCTTCACGCGGAACTCCTTTATCCAGCGCAGGCTGAGGTCGATGTTGCTTTCCTTGCTGAAACTCTTCTTGAAGGCGATGGCGGGGCCTGCCCCGAGGGAATGGCCCGAGAAGCCGTTGAGCCGGTCGGCCGTGGGGCCATCGTCGTCTTCGAGTTGCTGGATCCAGCCGAGCGCGGCGCCGAAGCCCCAGCCGCTGGGCGTGCGCTTCATGGCGAGCAGGTCGAGGTGGAAGACAGCGCCGTTCTGGTAGTCGGTGTCCGTGTTCTTCGACGAGAAGTCGACCCCCGCCAGGCCGCTGAACTCGAAGGACCCCTTGTCGAACAGATGCGTGTAGCCCACGGCGGGCGTGAAGGTCCATATGTTGAGGCCGTTGTTCGCGAGCTTTCCCTTCTTGTAGTCGGCCGTGGGCGCGTAGACGTACAGGCCGAACGACCAGTGCTCGACCTCGCTCACGTGATAGCTGGCGATCACGGGGGCGAAGTAGAGGTCGAAGAGGCCCGATGACTCGTCCTTGAGCGATCCCTGCAACCGCCCGATGACCAGGGACGCGCTCACCCGGGGCCGGATGTACGGCACCGTGAACATGCTGGCGTAGTTCCAGCGGCCTTTGCCCGTATCCCAGATATAGGCGAAGGTCGCCGCATAGAGGTCGACCGTGGCGTGCAGGTTGAGGGCCGAGTTGCCACCGATGGGCACCTCGCGGCTGGCACCGATGCTGCCGTCGTAGTTGATGTAACTGAGCGAGAAATGCAGGCCCGGTGCGGGCGGGACGATACCGACATACGAGGTGATCTGCGCGCCGGTGATGGACCGTCCCATGGCCCCCTCGGTGGCAACGGCGGCACACGGCGTCACGGCCGTGGCGAGCAGGGCATATGCGATTCGACGATTCATGGTCGCAATCCGGCATCGATGACGGGTCGTGCCAGAGTGGGGGCTGCCCGGATTCGCGATAAGCGAACTTTCACCTGACGGGGATAGGTAAAACTACCGTTCAGACCGTGGAATTGCGCAAATAGAGATAATCGACGGCTTTGCTTATCTAGGTATTAGTACTTAGATCGATCTGGGATGGCTGTCCCGTAAATTCCAGGAGCGATCTGCTTGCGGCGCGCGTATAGTCGTTAACGGCGCGTAGGGGCGCTCCGGAAAAATCGATCGCAGTCGCCAGACGCCCGGCCGGGGTGGGGAGAAGCGATGGACCAGACGTTGACGCTGCCTGTCAGGAATCCCTACACATGGTGCGGGGGTGTCTTTGTTGGCGTCATTTTCGCGCAACTGCTCTCGGCCGCCCTCTGGAGTCACCAGGGCGGCACACATATCGCCTGGTTCCCCGGCGCGGTGCTCCTCTCCGTTCTCCTGAGCGTGTCGCCGCGGCTCTGGCCCGCCTGCATCGTCTCGGCCCTGCTCGGCATGTTGATCGTGGCGCTCGGCTTCCACCTCTCCGTCAGCGACACCTTGCTGGTGGTGATACCTCCGTTCCTGCTCATCGCCGTCGCGGCATGGTTGCTGTCGCTGGTACCTGGCGATACGTCTCCGCTGGAGGATTTCGGCAAATTGGCGGCGTTTGGCGTGGTCGCCGTCGTCCTTCTGCCGGCGGCAAGTGCCACGTGCATC
>DATNJP010000276.1:0-11177 GCA_035603855.1 Luteibacter sp.
TCACCGTTGGACGGCCAGCCGATCTCGCCGATGACGATGTGCTTGCCCGGGTACTGCGCGCGCAGGGCCTTGTAGCTCTCGATGGAGTCGGTGACGCCCGCGCGTGCCTCGATACCGTTCCAGTAGGGGAACAGGTGGACGGTAATGAAGTCGACGTGGTCGGCGAGTTCCGGGTTCTGCAACCAGATGTGGAACGGCTCCGCCACCGATACCGGCTGGCGCACGGCGGCGCGCACGCGGTCGAGGTAGGACATCACCTGGTCGGGCGGAAGATCGCCACGGAACAGCACTTCGTTGCCGACGATCACGCGGGTGACCGTCTTCGGGAAGCGGTGCGCCTGGGCGATCAGCGCCTCGATCTCGCGCTCGTTGTTCTCAAGGCGCGTGTCGATATTGGCGCCGGCCATGACATCCAGGCCTTCTTTTTCGGCCAGGCGGATGGTCTGGGGGTTCTCCAGCATCGAATACGTGCGGATGCGCGGCGAGTACTTCCGGATCAGCTTGAGATCGTTGTCGATCTCCGGATCCGTGGAAACGTCGCCCTTCATCGGGTTCTGGTAACGCTGGTAAGCGGTGAACGCGAATCCGGGGATGGGACCGTGCCAGTCGCTGGGACCGTTGGGCAGGTTGGCGACGAGCCACAACCCGAAATTCAGGGCCGCCACGAAGATCGCGAGGATCAGCGCGGCAAGGATCGGGTGGCTTCGTTCGGTCGTGGTCGCAGCGCTCAAAACAATCCCCGGACCGGTCGGCCCCCGAGTGGTATCAATGAGGTAACCCGGGGAGCTTAACGAACGGTGCGTTATGGCTCAACGCATGGCGGTCCGACCGGTCAGGCTGAACTCATAGAGAAGGGCGTCAGACAGGCCCGGATCGTCGCCCAAACAAGCCATGTGGGAGCCGCTTCAGCGGCGACGGGTGCTTGCCGCGGACTGGCCCGCTGCCGCGGATCGCCGGCAAAGCCGGCTCCCACATGGAGATAACCGGCTCTCACATAGAACAGGAAATGGCTCCCACACAAGGTAGGAGAGGGCTCCCACACAAGGCAGAGGTTGGCTCCCACACAAGGCGGGAGCCGGGTTTTGCCTGGCGCTTACTTCAGCAGCGAGCGCAGCATCCAGGCGGTCTTTTCGTGGTCTTTCAGGCGGCCGGTGACCATATCGGCCGTGCCCTCGTCGCCCACGGCCTCGGCGGCCTTGATGGTGTCGCGGGAGGTGGCGGCGGCGATTTCGTGGCCGTCCACCAGCTGGGCGACCATGTCCTTCCACTCGGGAACGCCCGACTCTTCCTTGATCGAGGTCAGCTTGCCGAACTGGCTGTAGGAGCCCGGAGCGAAGACATCGAGGATGCGGATGCGCTCGGCGACCTCGTCGGCGGCCAGCCACAGGGCGTTGTATTGCACCTCGAACATGGTGTGGAGGCTGTTGAACTGCGGGCCCGTCACGTTCCAGTGGAAGTTGTGGGTCTTCAGGTACAGGGAATACGTGTCTGCCAGGAGCTTGGAAAGATGCTTGGCGACCGCTTCGCGGTCCTTCTTGGCGATGCCGATATCGATGGCCATGTGTCGACTCTCCTTAGGGTTTCTTCGATCGTTGAAGTGAAATTTTAACGAACGGGACGTTGCACGAGAAATGAAACGTTCCGATCTCGTCCATAGGCGCACGCTATTATTGGCGTCCCCATGAGTACCTCGACAAGCCCCGCACGACATCCGTCCCCCGATCCGCGGCTTCGTGAGCTGCGCGACGCATTGACGCAGGTCGCCAGTCGCGACTTCGGCCGCCTGCTGGGCCGCTGGCGCACGCTGTCGCGCAAGCCCGATCCGGCCCGGGTCGACGCGCTCGCCGCCGATATCGCCAGCTCGACCGCCCGCCGCGCCGCGCGCGCGGCGTCCAAGCCGCCGATCACGGTGGATGCCTCGCTCCCGATCGCCGCTCGCGCGGACGACATCGTGAAGCTGATCCGCGAGCACCAGGTCGTGGTGATCGCGGGCGAGACCGGCTCGGGCAAGACCACCCAGTTGCCGAAGCTGTGCCTTGCCGCGGGGCGCGGTGAAGCCGGGTTGATCGGCTGCACGCAGCCGCGTCGCCTGGCCGCACGGTCGGTCGCCACGCGCGTGGCCGAGGAACTGGGCACGCCGATCGGTGACAAAGTGGGCTTCCAGGTCCGCTTCACGGAGAAAGTCTCCGACCAGGCCCTGGTCAAGTTCATGACCGACGGCATCCTGCTTGCCGAGACACAGTCCGATCCGTGGTTGTCGGCCTATGACACGATCATCATCGACGAGGCGCACGAGCGCAGCCTCAACATCGACTTTCTGCTCGGATACCTGAAGCGCCTGGCCGTGCGCCGGCCCGATCTCAAGATCATCGTCACCTCGGCCACCATCGATACGGAGCGCTTCGCCGCGCACTTCGGCGATGCGCCCGTCGTCACGGTGGAAGGTCGCACCTATCCGGTGGAGGTGCGCTATCGCCCGCCGGGTGAGCGCGGCGACGGCAACCTGGCGCAGCAGATCGCCGACGCGATGGACGAGATCACGCGCGAGGACCCGCGTGGCGACGTGCTCGTCTTCCTGCCGGGCGAACGCGAAATCCGCGACGCGCACCTGCTGCTCTCGCGCAAGCCCTACCGGGAGACGGAAGTGCTGGCCCTGTATGCGCGCCTGTCGGCGAACGAGCAGGACCGCGTGTTCAAGCCGGGAACGAAGCGGCGCATCGTGCTGGCGACCAACGTCGCCGAGACATCGCTCACCGTGCCTCGCATTCGTTACGTCATCGATTCGGGCACGGCGCGCGTGAAGCGCTACAGCCAGCGTGGACAGCTCGAGCGCCTGCATATCGAACCCATCTCGCAGGCCGCGGCCAACCAGCGCAAGGGCCGTTGCGGCCGCGTGGGTCCTGGCATCTGTTATCGCCTTTTCGATGAAACGGAATTCTCGCTGCGGCCGGAATACACCGATCCGGAACTGCTGCGTTCGTCGCTGGCCAACGTCATCCTGCGCATGCTCGCGCTCGACCTGGGCGAGGTGGAGGATTTCCCCTTCCTCGAAGCGCCCGATCCACGCGTCGTGGCCGATGGCTATCGCCGTCTCGCCGAGATCGGCGCCATCGGTGACGACCGTCGCCTGACCGGCGTGGGCCGCACGGTGGCGCGCCTGCCGATCGATGTCCAGCTCGCGCGCATGCTGGTGGAGGCACATCGCCTCGGCAGCCTCGCGGAACTCACCACCATCGTGGCCTTCCTCAGCATCCAGGATCCCCGCGAGCGGCCACCGGATGCACGCGGGCAGGCCGACGCCGCGCATGCGCAATTCGCGGATCCGAAGTCGGACTTCGTCGGTGTGCTGAACCTGTGGAAGGGCTACCTCGAAAGCGCCGAGGAATTGACTTCGTCGAAGCTGCGCGATTGGTGCTCGCGACACTTCCTGAGCTTCATGCGCATGCGCGAATGGCGCGAGCTGCATCGGCAACTGGTGCTGGTCACGCGCGAACTGGGCTGGTCCGCGTCCGGCGAAGCCGCACCTGTCGCAGCGCGCGGGACGCGCTCCCGCAACAAGGCGCATTCGTCCGAAGGCGTGGCGCGTCCGTCCGAAAGCGCGGCGCGTCAGCCTGAAGGTGACGCGCTGTTCGAAGCCATCCACCGCAGCCTCCTGGCGGGCCTTCCGACCCAGGTGGGCCACAAGGACGAGAAGGGCGTATTTCGCGGCACGCGTGAGCGGCGCTTCCAGGTCTTCCCGGGTTCGGCGTTGGCCAAGACGCCGCCGGCGTGGCTCTTCGCCGCGCAGATCATCGATATCGGTGGTCGCATCTGGGCCATGATGTGCGCGCGCATCGATCCGCTCTGGATCGAATCGCAGGCCGCCCATCTTGTCCGGGCGACCGCGCGCGACGCGCACTGGTCGCGCAAGCGCGGCACGGTGATCGCCTATGAACAGGTCACCTTGTTCGGGCTCGTGCTGGTCGAGCGCCGCCCGGTCACCTTCCATCGCCAGGATCCGCGCCTTGCCCACGAGATCTTCGTGCGCGAGGCGCTGGTGCGCGTGGATATCGACAGCCGCGCCGACTTCGTCCGTGCCAATGCGCGCGTGCTCGAACAGGCCCATGACATCGAATCGAAGCAGCGCCGCGCGGGCTTGCTTCGTTCCGACGACGACCTGGCCGCTTTCTTCGACGGCAAGCTGCCCGAGGAGATCGCCGACGTGCGCGGGCTCGACGCGTGGTATCGCAAGGCCGCGCCCGGTGAGCAGGCCGCCTTGCGCTGGACGCTTGGCGATGTGATGGACAGCGGTGCCGGGCTGGACCCGAAGGCGTTTCCCGCGTCGCTCGATGTCGGCCAGCACCGTTACCGTCTAGAATACCGCTTCGTCCCCGGCGATCCGGCCGACGGCGTCACCATCCAGGTACCGCTGGCCTTCCTCAATGCATTGCCCGCGGCGCGCGGCGAGTGGCTGGTCGGTGGCCTGCTGGTGGACAAGGTCGCGGAATTGATCCGTGCCTTGCCCAAGGCACTGCGCCGCAACTTCGTCCCCGCCCCGGATTTCGCCCGTGCATTCGCGGAAGCGGAAACGCCGCGCGACGAACCGCTGACCAAGGCGCTCGCGAGCTTCCTCAAGCGGACCACCGGCGTCGACGTGGATGCGTCGGCCTTCTCGGATGCCGAGCTGCCGGCGCACCTGTTGATGCGCTACCGCGTGCACGACGAAAACGGCCGGACCGTCGCGGAAGGCCGCGACCTGGCCGAGATTCGCGCGCGCTGGGAAGGCAAGGCGCGCGAGGCCTTCTCGCGCAAGACAGACGTGGAATTGACCCGTGAGGGCATCGTCGCCTGGGACTTCGAGGCGATACCGAAGGAAGTGCGCTCGGAGGCCGGCCTGAAGGCGTATCCGGCACTGGTCGATCTCGGTGAAGCCGTCGCCCTGCGCGTCTTCGAACGCGCGGATGAAGCGGCCGAAGCGCACGTTGCCGGCGTGGAGCGATTGCTGCGCCAGGCGCTGGCGCCTGAATTCAAGCGCGCACGCCGCCAGTTGCCCATCGCCAACGCACTATCGCTGAAGTACGCGCCGCTGGGCAGCGTGGACGGGCTGCGTGAAGACCTGGTCGAGGGTGGCTTCGATGACCTCATCGCGGACCGGCGGCTGGACGCCCGCACGCAGGGCGAGTTCGAAACCCTGCGCACGGACCTGGGCCGTGAACTGTTCGGCGCGGCGATGGCGCGGCAGAAGCTCACCGAGCCGATCATCGAAGCCCAGGCCGAGCTGAAGCCGTGGATGGACCCGCCCCTGATGGGATTCGCCAAGGCCAGCTACGACGACCTGCGTGAACAGCTCGCCGGGCTGATGCAACCGGGCTTCCTGCGTGAACTGCCCATGGCCCGGCTCGCCCATTACCCGCGCTACCTGAGGGCCATGCGCCTGCGCGCCGAGCGCCTGCGCCAGGACCCGGCACGCGACCAGTCGCGTATGCTGCAGGTGCTGCCGTACTGGCGCGCGTTGCTCAATGCGGGGGGCACCGCGCTCGGTGACGAAACCTGGAGTGAACTGCGCTGGCTGCTCGAGGAATGGCGCGTATCGCTGTTCGCGCAGGAGCTGAAGACCGCGGAACCGGTATCGGCGAAGCGTCTGGCGCGGGCGCTCGACGTGGCGCAGGCGGCGGCACGATGATCACCCGAGAGGACAGGCGATGAGCGACACGCGCTCCCCCGAGGCGAAAGCGGCGGCCACACCGCTGACCGAGCATGCGCGCGAGGCCTGTGCCGTGCTTCCCGCTGCCGCGCGGGCCGAGGGCGAGACGGTCATCGAGCTGCTTCGACAGCTTGGCTGCGATGACGAAACCTGCGCCTCGGCGCTGTGGTTCTCGCTGCAACATGGATTGCCGGGTGCCACGGACGAAGCGTCCAGGCATTGGGCGCCGACGCTGCGTCGCCTGGTCGACGGACAGGGCGAGGCCGAGAAGGTGTGGGCGCTGCATGCCCAGCGTGGCCCCGCCAGCGGTGCGGAGGGCCTGCGCCGCCTGCTGCTGGCCATCATCCGTGACCTGCGCGTGGTGTTCGTCCTGCTGGCGCGACAGCTCGCAGCCATGCGCACGGCCATGGCGCTGCCGGATCACGAGCGGCGCGAACTGGCCCAGCTGACCTCGGACATCCACGCCCCGCTCGCCAACCGCCTCGGTATCTGGCAGTTGAAGTGGGAGCTGGAAGACCTCGCCTTCCGTTACCTGGAACCCGACACCTACCGGCGCATCGCGCGCCTGCTGGATGAACGCCGCGCCGATCGCGAGCAATTCATCGCATCGAGTCTCACCGAACTGCGCGCGGTGCTCGAAGGCGCGGGCATCCGGGCGGATCTGGCCGGACGTCCGAAACACATCTTCTCGATCTGGAAAAAGATGAAGAAAAAGGGGTTGGAGTTCTCCGACCTCTATGACATCCGCGCGGTGCGTATCCTTGTCGACAGCGTCGCGGACTGCTACGCCGCGCTGGGCCTCGTGCACAGCCTGTGGCCGCATCTGCCCGGCGAATTCGACGACTATGTCGCCCGTCCGAAGGGCAACGGTTATCGCTCGCTGCATACGGCCGTGCTCGGCCCTTCGGGCAAGACGCTCGAAGTGCAGATCCGCACGCACGAGATGCATCGCGCCAACGAACTCGGCGTGGCCGCGCACTGGCGCTACAAGGAAGGCGGCGGCGCCGATGCGGAATTCGAGGCCAAGATCGCCTGGATGCGCAAGCTGCTGGAGCCACGCGGCGAAGACGATTCCGAACTGGCCGCCGGTTTCGAAACCGAGCTGATGGAAGATCGCGTGTACGTGCTTTCGCCGAAGGGCGAAGTCATCGACATGCCACGCGGCGCCACCGTGCTCGATTTCGCATACCACATCCATACGGAAGTCGGCCATCGCTGCCGCGGTGCCAAGGTCAACGGCCGCATCGTGCCGCTCACCTCGCAGCCGCGAAGCGGCGATCGTGTCGAGATCCTCACCACCAAGGTTTCCGAACCCAGCCGCGACTGGCTGTCGGTCCATCATGGCTACCTGAATACCTCACGCGCGCGGGAGAAAGTGCGCGCGTGGTTCCGCCGCGAAGCGCACGACGCGAACATCCTCGCCGGCAAAGCCGCACTGGAAAAAGAACTGCGCCGGCTCGCACTGGACGATGTGGACCTGGTGAAACTCGCGGCGCATTTTCGCCAGAAGAGCGTCGAAGACCTCTTCGTCACCGTGGCGCTGGGCGAGGTCACGCTTGGCCAGGTCGCGCGTTCGTTGCAGGAGCCCACGGAACAGGAAGTCACCCAGTCCGGCAGTCCGGTCGCGTCACGCGCCGCGCAGCACGACCGCGGGGCGCTGTCGATCGAGGGCCTGGGCAACCTGCTCACCACGCTGGCGCGTTGCTGCCAGCCCTTGCCCGGCGATCCGGTGCTCGGCTTCATCACGCGTGGCCGTGGCGTGTCGGTTCACCGGTCGGATTGCGCGTCGCTGGCGCGCCTTTCGCGACGCAATCCGGAGCGCGTCATCGACGTGAGCTGGGGCAGGGTGGACGTGCAGAACTACGAAGTGGACGTCGAGCTGCGCGGTTACGACCGCAAGGGGCTGCAGAAGGACGTGGCGACGACGATCAACAACGTGGGGCCGCACATCGTCGCCTCATCGAGCCGCGTGCACGTGCGCACGGGCGAGGTGGAGATGCGCTTCACGCTACGCGTGAAGGACTACGAGCAGCTGTCGACGTTGCTCGGGCGCTTGGGAGCGTTGCCCAACGTGACGGATGCCCGGCGGTTAGGCGGCCGGTAGTGGCGGCGGCCGCTTAAAACCTCAGGCGCCCAGCAACAGCCGGGTGCCCCAGTCCGACAGCGGCTGCGCCACGAGAATGCGCAGCAGGAACAGTCCGAGCAGCACCGCGGTGGGCGAGAAATCCAGTCCGCCGATCGTCAGGCGACCGCGGAAAGGGCGCACCAGCGGTTCCGCCAGGCTCGACACAAGGCGCGCCACCGGGTGATAGCGATCGGTCGACAGCATGCTCATCAGCGACCAGACGAAGACCAGCACGATCCACGTCAGCAGGAAGAAATCCAGCGTCTCGGCGATGCCCGCCACGAGGATGCCCAGCGGCGCGGGAGCGAAACCGGCGAGCGCGACGATGAGTACCACCTTCAGGCACTCCAGCAACAGGATGATCACCAGCGCCGCGGTGTTCACCCGGCGCACATTCGGCAATACCTTGCGCAGCGGGCGCACCACCGGATTGGTGAAGCGGTAGAGGAACTGGCAGATCGGGTTGTTGAAGTCGGTGCGGTACGCCTCGGCCAGCAGCCGCAGTACGAACAGGGTGACAAGGGCGCCGAAAGCGAACTGGAGGATCAGGGCGCCCGCATTGGTCAGGTAGTTCACGTCTTCGATTCCATATCTTCGGAAAGTTCAAATCCACGCCGGCGCGCCGCGTCGACCGCGCGCGCCACGATGGAGGGGAAATGGTCGTCGCGGAAGCTGTCGAGGGCTGCCTGCGTCGTGCCGTTGGGCGAGGTGACCCGCTGGCGCAGCGTGGCGGCGCTCTCGCCGCTTTCGATCAGCATGCGGCCCGCGCCCAGCGCGGTCTGCGCAGCGAGGGCGCGGGCGGTTTCCCGGGAGAGGCCCTGGGCAAACGCCGCGTTCTCCAGCGCCTCGACCATCAGGAAGAAGTACGCCGGGCCCGAGCCGGACAGCGCGGTGACGATGTCGATCTGGTCTTCGTCCGGCACCCACACGGTGAGGCCGGCGGCATCGAGGATGTGCTGCGCCTCGGCCCGTTGCGGGGCACTGACCCGCGCATTGGCGAAGAGGGCGGTCGCCCCCGCGCCGATCATCGCGGGCGTGTTGGGCATGCACCGGACGACGGGCAGGGCGGCGTCCAGCCAGCGCTCGATCTGGTGGATGCGGATGCCCGCGGCGATCGAGATCACTACCGGGCGGTATTTCTGCACGACGGGGCGCAGGGTCCTGCACACCTCGGCCAGCATCTGCGGCTTCACCGCCAGGATAAGGATCGAGGCGCCTTCCGCCGCGTCCAGGTTGTCGGTGTACGTGGCGACCCCGTACTGGCGGGATAGCTCCTGCAGGGCTTCGACGCGCGGCTCGGCCACGGCGATCCCGCCCGGCTGGGCGCCGTGGCGGATCATCCCGGCGATCAGCGCGGTGGCCATGTTGCCGCCACCGATGAAGGCGATCCGATTCATGGGGGTATTCGCTCCGTTAGCGACGACGTTCACATACACCGAAGCATATATGGTGCCGCGCCTTGCCGCCGACCCCTAGGCATGGTTACCTATGCCCACTAAGAAAGGGGACCCCAATGGATATCGCCGAACTCCTTGCCTTCTCCGTGAAGAACAAGGCCTCCGACCTGCACCTTTCCGCGGGTCTTCCGCCGATGATCCGTGTCGACGGCGACGTCCGGCGCATCAACATCCCGGCCCTGGAGCACAAGCAGGTCCATTCGCTGATCTACGACATCATGTCGGACAAGCAGCGGCGCGATTATGAGGAATTCCTGGAGGTCGACTTCTCGTTCGAGATTCCGGGGCTGGCCCGTTTCCGTGTCAACGCGTTCAACCACAATCGCGGCGCGGGCGGCGTGTTCCGTACCATTCCTTCGGAAGTGCTGACGCTCGAAGACCTTGGCGCGCCGAAGATTTTCCGCGAATTGATCGAGCAGCCGCAGGGCCTGATCCTGGTCACCGGCCCGACCGGCTCGGGCAAGTCGACCACGCTGGCGGCGATGGTCGACCACGTGAACAAGAACGAATACGGCCACATCCTCACCGTCGAGGACCCGATCGAATTCGTGCACACCTCGCAGAAGTGCCTGGTCAACCAGCGCGAAGTCCACCGTGACACCCACGGCTTCAACGAAGCCCTGCGTTCCGCGCTCCGCGAGGATCCCGACTACATCCTGGTGGGCGAGCTTCGCGACCTGGAGACCATCCGCCTGGCGCTGACCGCCGCGGAAACCGGCCATCTTGTGTTCGGCACGCTGCATACCTCGTCGGCGGCCAAGACCATCGACCGCATCATCGACGTGTTCCCCGCGGGCGAAAAACCCATGGTCCGCTCGATGCTGTCCGAGTCGTTGCGCGCGGTGATTTCGCAGTCCCTGCTGAAGAAGGTCGGTGGCGGCCGCACCGCCGCCCACGAGATCATGGTGGGCATCCCGGCCATCCGTAACCTGATCCGCGAGGACAAGGTTGCCCAGATGTACTCGTCCATCCAGACCGGCCAGCAATACGGCATGCAGACCCTGGACCAGAACCTCGCCGACCTCGTGAAACGCGGCCTCGTCTCGCGCCAGGAAGCCTCGACCTACGCCAAGAACAAGGAAGGCTTCCGATAACGGAAGCCTGTCGCGAAGGATAGATAGGCCCTTTAGCGTGAGGGCCGTCTCTGCACGCCCTAATCCACGGGTATATGATCGCCCCACAGGGGACGCCGGCCCGGTCCGGCATTGGGATACCAGGCCATGAGCGACTTCGATTTCACCTCTTTCCTCAAGCTGATGGTGCATAAGCAGGCGTCCGACCTGTTCATCACCGCCGGCGTCGCACCGTCCCTGAAAGTACAGGGGCGCATCGTGCCCATCACCCAGAGCCCGCTGTCAGCGCAACAGTCGCGTGACATGGTCCTGAATGTGATGACGCCTGCCCAGCGCGAGGAGTTCGAGAAGACCCACGAGTGCCAGTTCGCCATCAGCGCGTCGGGCATCGGCCGCTTCCGCGTCTCGTGCTTCTACCAGCGCAACTGCGTGGGCATGGTGCTGCGCCGGATCGAGTCGAAGATCCCCACGCCGGAAGAACTCAGCCTGCCGCCGATCATCAAACAGCTGGCGATGACCAAGCGCGGCATCATCATCTTCGTCGGCGGTACCGGCACGGGTAAATCCACCTCGCTGGCCTCGATGATCGGTTATCGCAACCAGAATTCGACGGGCCACATCATCACGATCGAGGACCCGATCGAATACGTGCACAAGCACGAGGGCTGCATCGTCACGCAGCGCGAAATCGGCATCGACACCGACAGCTGGGAAAACGCGCTGAAGAACACGCTGCGCCAGGCGCCCGACGTGATCATGATCGGCGAAGTGCGTACCCGCGAGACGATGGAGCATGCCATCAACTTCTCGGAAACCGGCCACCTCTGCCTGTGCACGCT
>DATNJP010000277.1:0-7259 GCA_035603855.1 Luteibacter sp.
TGTCCGCGGCCAACAAGGAACTCGGCCTTGCCCTCGCGGACGACGAGATCGATTACCTCGCCGAGCGTTACGCCGAGATGGGTCGCGCACCGACCGATGCCGAGCTGATGATGTTCGCCCAGGCGAACTCGGAGCACTGCCGCCACAAGGTGTTCAACGCCACGTGGACGCTCGACGGCGCGACGCAGGAATCGTCGCTGTTCGGCATGATCAAGAACACGCACCAGAAGTCGCCGGCGCATACGCTTTCCGCGTATCACGACAACGCCGCGGTGATCGAAGGCTACGACGGCAAGCGCCTGTTCGTGAGTCCGGAAGACGGCGTGTTCCGCACCGTCGCCGAAGCGGCGCCCTACGCGATCAAGGTCGAAACGCATAACCATCCGACGGCGATCGCGCCGTGGCCGGGTGCCGCCACCGGTGCCGGCGGCGAGATCCGCGACGAAGGCGCGACGGGTCGCGGCGGCAAGCCGAAGGCAGGCCTCACCGGCTTCTCCGTGTCGCACCTGCGCATCCCGGGCCTGCCGCGTCCGTGGGAAAAGGATCGTCCGCTTCCCCCGCGCATGGCCTCCGCGTTCGAAATCATGCGTGACGGTCCGCTGGGCGCCGCGGCGTTCAACAACGAATTCGGTCGTCCCGCCCTGGGCGGTTACTTCCGCACGTTCGAGCAGGAAACCGGCGAGAAGGGCATTCGTCGCGGCTACGACAAGCCGATCATGATCGCCGGCGGCCTCGCCGCGATCCGGCCCGACCATGTGCAGAAGCGCAAGGTCCGTCCGGGCGACAAGGTGATCGTGCTCGGTGGCCCGGCCATGCTCATCGGCCTGGGCGGCGGTGCCGCTTCGTCGGTTTCGTCCGGCACGTCCAGTGCGGAACTCGATTTCGCCTCCGTGCAGCGCGACAACGCCGAGATGGAACGCCGCTGCCAGCAGGTGATCGATGCGTGCTGGGCGCGCGGCGACAACAATCCCATCGTCAGCATCCACGATGTCGGCGCGGGTGGCGTGTCCAATGCCATTCCGGAAATCCTCAACGACGCGGGCGTCGGCGGTGTCATCGACCTGTCGAAGCTGCCGACCGACGATCCGACGCTCTCGCCCATGCAGGTGTGGAGCAACGAATCGCAGGAACGCTACGTGCTGGCCATCGGGCCCGAGGATATCGAACTGTTCGAATCCTTCTGCGCCCGTGAGCGCTGCCCGTTCGCGGTCGTTGGCGATGCGACGGAAGACGCGCGCCTCATCGTGCGCGACACGCAGCGCGACATCACCGTGATCGACCTGCGCATGGACGTGCTGTTCGGCAAGCCGCCGCGCATGCATCGCGATGCGAAACGCGTGAAGCCGCGCGTCGACCTCGTCGCCGACCTCACCGGCATCGGCATGGACGAGGCGCTGATGCGCGTACTCCGTCTGCCGGCCGTCGGTAGCAAGAACTTCCTGATCACCATCGGCGATCGCACCGTCGGCGGCCTCAATGCGCGCGACCCGATGGTCGGTCCGTGGCAGGTGCCGGTGGCCGACGTCGCGGTCACGATGACCGACTTCGAAGGCTATACGGGCGAAGCCATGGCCATGGCCGAGCGTGCACCCATCGCGCTGCTGTCCAGCGCCGATGCCGCGCGCATGGCCGTGGGCGAGGCGATCACCAACCTCGCCGCCGCCTCGATCAAGCTCGACGAAGTGCGCCTGTCCGCGAACTGGATGGCCGCCGTGAACCATCCGGGCGAAGACGCCGCGTTGTTCGACGCCGTGAAGGCCGTCGGCATCGAACTATGCCCGTCGCTCGACATCGCCATTCCGGTCGGCAAGGACTCGCTGTCCATGCAGACGGTCTGGACCGACGACAACGGCAAGGCGCAGAAGACCGTGTCGCCCGTGTCCCTCGTGATCACGGGCTTCGCCCGCGTCGACGACGTGCGTCGCACGCTCACGCCGCAGCTGAAGCTCGATCGTGGCGATACCGACCTGTGGCTGATCGACCTCGGCGCCGGCCGTGACCGCCTCGGCGGTTCGGCACTTACCCAGGTGTTCAACCGCGCCGGTGGCGTGCCGCCGGACCTCGACGACCCGAAGCGCTTGCGCGCGATGTTCGAGTTGATCCAGGAAGCCAACCAGGGCGGCCTGCTGCTGGCGTACCACGACCGTTCCGACGGCGGCGCCATCGTCGCGCTGCTGGAAATGGCTTTCGCCGGACATTGCGGCCTGGATCTGCGCCTGGACGGCTGGGCCGACGCGACGCTGCGCGCGCTGTTCAACGAAGAGCTGGGCGCCGTCGTGCAGGTGGCATCGGCCAACCGCGAAGCGTTCGAGCAACTGCTGGTGAAGTACAACCTCGCGGCCATGACCCACAACGTGGGCCGGCCGAAGGAAAAACTCGGCATCAAGCTGCACCTTGGCGGCGACACGCCGTTCAAGTGGAACTGGACCGAACTGTTCCGCGCCTGGAACGAAACCAGCCATGCGATGCAGCGCCTGCGCGATAACCCGCACAGCGCCGACCAGGAAAGCGAGTGGCGCCTCGACGACGCCGATCCGGGCATCACGCCGAAGATCGGCTTCGATCCGGTCGACGACATCGCCGCGCCGTACATCGTGACCGGCGTGCGCCCGCGCGTGGCGATCCTGCGCGAGCAGGGCGTCAACGGCCAGGTGGAGATGGCGGCGGCATTCAGCCGTGCCGGCTTCGACGCCGTGGACGTGCACATGACCGACCTCGCCACCGGTCGTCACCATCTGAAGGACTTCATCGGTTTCGCCGCCTGTGGTGGTTTCTCTTACGGCGACGTGCTCGGCGCGGGTCGTGGCTGGGCCACGTCCATCCTCTACAACGACGCGCTGCGCGAGCAGTTCGCCCGTTTCTTCGAGGACGGCTCCAAGTTCGCCCTGGGCGTCTGCAACGGCTGCCAGATGATGTCGGGCCTGAAGGACATCATCCCCGACGCCAAGCATTGGCCGCAGTTCCTGCGCAACCAGTCGGAACAGTACGAGGCGCGCGTCGCCACGCTGGAAATCCTCGACTCGGGCAGCATTTTCTTCCGTGGCATGGCCGGTTCGCGCATCCCGGTGGCGGTGGCGCACGGCGAAGGCCGCGTGCACTTCCCGATGGTCTGCAGCCCGTCCAAGAGCCATGCCGCCGCGCGCTTTGTCGACAATCGCGGCAAGCCGACCGAGAGCTATCCTCTGAACCCGAACGGTTCGCCGGGCGGCCTGGCCGCGTTCACGGCCGCCGACGGGCGCGTCACGATCATGATGCCGCACCCGGAGCGCGTGTTCCGTAGCGCCCAGCTCAGCTGGCATCCGGAGCAGTGGGGCGAGGATTCGCCGTGGATGCGCATGTTCCGCAATGCGCGGGTCTGGGTGGGTTAAGAGGCATAATTGACGGGTGAAGACCGGGCAACTCACCAGCATCGTCATCGTCCTGGCCGACAGTGGTCCGTTCACGCGTGAGTGCGTGGACCACGCGCTGGCCAGCGATGTGCCGGTCGAGGTCATCATCGTCGACAACGGCTCGACCGACGGCGTCCCCGAGGCACTCGACCGGGCCTATGCCGACGACGATCGCGTACGCGTGATCTACAACCGGGCCAACCTGGGCTTCGGCCCGGCCGTGAATCGCGGCGCCGTGCAGGCACACGGCGACCGCCTGCTCGTGCTCAACCCGGACTGCCTCGTTCAGCCCGACACGATTTCGCGCATGATCGCGCACATCGATATCCATACCGGCATCGTCGGTGCGGTGGTGTGCGACAGCGATGGCCGGCCCGATCCGGCCTCGCGCCGACGCGATCCCCTGCTGGGGCGCTCGATCGCCACCAAGCTCGGTTTCGGCGGCAAGGCGGGTATCGACATCCGCGGGCCTATCCCCGATGGGGCGGAGGAAGTCGAGATCGTCTCCGGCGCCATCATCCTGATGCCACGCGACGTGTTCGAGCGCCTGCACGGCTTCGACGAAACCTTCTTCCTGCATTGCGAGGACATGGACCTCTGCCGCCGCGCGCGCGACGCCGGTTACAAGGTGCTCCTCGCCGGTGACGTCCGCGTGCTTCATGGAAAAGGTGGCTCGAGCCGGCATCGCCCCGTTTTCGTCAGCCGGCACAAGCACCGCAGCATGTACCTCTGGTTCCGCCGTCACGATCCGTCGGCGCGTAACCCGCTGGTACGCGCGTCGGTGTGGCTCGGCATCTGGACCCATTTCCTGCTGAAGATCCCCGGTCAGCTCCTGCGGAAGCGCCGATGAGTGGCACGACACGCGGGGGTGGCCTCGCCACCCTCGGCCTGCTCGCGGTCACGGCAATCTGGGGTTCCACCTTCGTACTCATCAAGGACGTGGTCGGCCGCATGTCGGTCGCCGACTTCCTCGCGGTGCGCTTCGTCATCGCCGCCGTCGTGATGGTGGCGCTGTTCGCCATGCCGCTCCGTCGCCTCGGTCGCACCCAGTTGCTGCGCGGCCTTGGCCTCGGCCTGCTCTACGGCGTGGCGCAGTGGCTGCAGACCGAGGGGCTGGCGCTCACCTCGCCGAGTGTCAGTGGTTTCGTCACGGGCATGTACGTGGTCATCACCCCGATCCTGGCGCTGCTGATCTTCCGGCAACGCATGCCGCCGACCACCTGGCTCGCCGTCGTGCTTTCCACGGTGGGGCTTGGCGTGCTCGCGCTCAACGGTTTCGAGGTGGACATGGGCGTGCTGCTGACCCTGGCGTCCGCGGCGTTGTACGCCTTGCACATCGTCGGCCTGGGCCACTGGTCGAAGGCCGGCGACGCATTCGGCATGTCCGCGATCCAGATGGTCGGCATCGCCGCCGTCTGCCTCGCCATCACGGTGCCGCACGGTGGGCCGTCACTGCCACCGGACGCGAAGGCGTGGGTCGCCGTGCTCTACATGGCCCTCGTCGCGGGTGCGCTGGCCATGCTGGTGCAGACCTGGGCGCAGGCACACATGCCAGCGACCCGTGCCGCCATCGTCATGACGACCGAGCCCGTGTTCGCGGCGGGATTCGCGGTGCTGTTGGGCGTCGACGTGCTGACGACGCGCATGATCGGTGGCGGCGCCCTTGTCCTCGCCGCGATGTACATGGTGGAGCTGGCGCCGCGATTCCGGCGGAAGAAGCCGGCGGAGGCCTTGCACCACGAGGTGTGATGCAAGGCGCCCACCGACGTCATGCCCGTGAGGTCACTTCGTCTTCTTGTCGACCGAAAACTTGTAGACCATCACGTTGCGGTAGGTCTGGCCCGGTGCCAGGCGTGCCGAACCGAAATCGGGCTGGTTGGGCGTGTCGGGGAAGATCTGCGGTTCCAGTGCGAACGCGTCACCCTGGCGATACACGCCGCCCGATTTGCCTGATGTCGTTCCGTCCAGGAAATTGCCCGAATAAAACTGCAGGCCCGGTTGCGCCGACCACAGCGACAGCACGCGGCCGCTCTTCGGATCGCTGACACGCGCCACTTCGCGTGGTTGCGCCGCCTCTTTCCGCGAGATCACCCAGTTATGGTCGTACCCGCGACCGAACACGAGCTGCTGCTCCTTCGCATCGCGAATGTCCTTGCCGATGGGCTTCGCCTGGCGGAAATCGAAGTCGCTGCCGGCGACGCTGCGCACCTCGCCGGTCGGGATCGCCGTGGCGTCGGTGGGCAGGAAGGCGTCGCCCGCGATCATCAACTTCTGGTCCATCACGCTGCCGGAACCTTCGCCCGCGAGGTTCCAGTACGTGTGGTTGGTGATGTTGACGATGGTCGGCGCATCCGTCGTCGCGGTGTACTCGATCGTCAGTTCGTTCTTGTCGTTGAGCGTATAGGTGGCCGTGGCGGTGAGCTTACCCGGATAGCCCTGGTCGCCATCGGGGCTGACATAGGTCAGCGTGACACTCGGCTGGGCGCCGGATGCGACCTTGTCCACCGTCCACACGACCTTGTCGAAGCCCATCTTGCCGCCGTGGAGCGAATTCGGACCGTCGTTCACCGGTACGTTGTAAGCCTTGCTATCGAGGGTGAATTTGCCCTTCGCGATGCGATTGGCGTAACGGCCCACGGTGTCGCCAAAGTACTGCGGCTTGGCGAATGTTCCCTTGAGGTCGGGATACCCGAGCACGATATCGCCCGGCTTGCCGTTGCGATCCGGCACGTCGAGTGCGTAGAGCGCCGCGCCCAGCGAAAGGATCTTCGCCGTCATGCCGTGGCCGTTGGTCAACGTCACCAGGGTGACGTCCTTGCCGTCCGGCGTACTGCCAAAGGATGCCTTCGTTGCCTCGCCCGCCGTCGCGGTGCCGGTAACCAGCAGCACCGCGGCCGCCAGACTCGTTCCGATCTTCATCGCCAGTCCACTCCCATTGGTGAAAAGCCCTCCGACCACAACACATTTGTACGACAAATGACAAGCTGCGCCGCGTCATCGTCAATGACCTGCGAGTGCGGCTACGATGGGCATCGGGAAGCACGGGGGCGGGCGCCATGGCACTGAAGGCGGGAACCACGAAGAACCTGCACGCGCAGGTGATTGAAGACATCGGCGAGTCCATCGTCAGCGGCGTCTTGCGGCCAGGCGACGCGTTGCCTGGCGAAGCGCAACTCGCCATCCAGATGTCCGTCAGCCGCACTGTTCTGCGCGAGGCGCTGAAAGTGCTGGCATCGAAGGGCCTGATCGAGACGCGGCAGAAGACCGGCATGCGCGTGCGCGATGCACGTTTCTGGAACCATCTGGATGCGGACGTCCTGACATGGCGTTGCGCTGCCATGCCGACGGAGGATTTCGTCGAGAAGCTGGTGGAAATGCGCGAGATCATCGAACCCGCGGCGGTGATGGCGGCGGCACGCCGTCGCGAGCCAGCGCAACTGGAGGCCATCGCGGAGGCGCTGGAGGCGATGGAGGACGCGACGGACCTGGACGCTTGGGCGGAGGCCGACCTTCGTTTCCATGAGTCGGTGTTGGCGGCAACGAACAACGAACTCCTGAGTTCCCTGTTCGCGGTGATCGAGACCGCGTTGGCAACCTTCTTCGTGATGTCCGCGCGTACGGCGAAGAACTTCAAATACTCACTCCCGCATCACCGCGCGGTCTACGAAGCCATCCGCCGCCGCCGCCCGAACGAAGCGGCCGCCGCCATGCACACGATGATCGCGGATTCGCGGGCGAACATGCGCAAGGGGAAGCGGCGGGCTTGAAGCGAGACCCGGGGCGGGCTCGCCTTCGGCCTCGCGTTTTGCTCGCCGTGCGTTCGGCGACGCGGTAAGAGCCGGCGGGGGTCACCCTCGGGGCCACGCTGCG
>DATNJP010000278.1:0-15729 GCA_035603855.1 Luteibacter sp.
CCACCGGAGGTTTCCGATTCGACATCCTGTCTCAGCGAAAACGGCTGGCCATCCATGGCCAGCCCCCTTCGGGCTTTTTCCGGTGGGCCGCCTCGCCTGCGCTACCGGCCCCGAGGGTGGTACCCGCCGGCTCTTCCGAGCACTGAGGTGGAGTGACGGGAGAGCACCGCTCGCAATCCTGGCTGACTGAGCCTGAGTGACCGAGTGTTGGTGTGGTGACTGTGGGAGCCGCTTCAGCGGCGATTGGGTGCTTGCCAAGGACTGGCCCGCTGCCGCGGGATCGCCGCTGAAGCGGCTCCCACAAGGACAAAAGAAAAAGGCCGCGATCACTCGCGGCCTTTTCGTATCAAGCGATGCCCCCCGAAGGGGTCGCCTCAAACCGCCTGGGCGGGATGAGCGTAGGAGATCGGCGCCTTCGCCGGATCCTTGAAGCTGACTTCTTCCCATGCCGTGGCGTCGGCCATCAGGCTGCGGAGGAGCTTGTTGTTGAGCTCGTGACCCGACTTGTGCGCGGAGTATGCGCCGATCAGGCTGTGGCCCAGCATGTAGATGTCGCCGATCGCGTCGAGGATCTTGTGCTTGACGAACTCGTTGTCGTAACGGAGGCCGTCTTCGTTGAGCACGCGGTAGTCGTCGAGCACCACGGCGTTGTCCATCGAGCCGCCCAGGGTGAGGTTGCGCTCACGGAGCATTTCGATGTCGCGCATGAAACCGAATGTACGGGCGCGGCTGACTTCCTTGACGAACGAGGTCGTCGAGAAATCCATCTCGGCCTGCGAATTGCGCTTGTTGAACAGCGGGTGGTCGAACTCGACCGAGAAGCCAACCTTGAAGCCATCGAACGGCTCCAGCTTGGCCCACTTGTCGCCGTCCTGCACGATTACCGGCTTCTTGATGCGGATGAAGCGCTTGGCGGCGTCCTGCTCCTCGATGCCGGCGGACTGGATCAGGAACACGAACGGGCCCGCGCTGCCATCCATGATGGGCACTTCCGGCGCGGACAGGTCGACGTACGCGTTGTCGATGCCGAGACCCGCCATCGCCGAGAGCAGATGCTCGACCGTGGACACGCGGACGTCGCCATTGATGAGCGTGGTGGAAAGACGCGTGTCACCCACGTTCTCCGGACGCGAGTGCAACTCAACCGGCGGGTTGAGATCGGTGCGGCGGAACACGATGCCCGTGTTCGGCGCCGCCGGACGAAGCGTCATATACACCTTGTCGCCGGTATGAAGACCGACGCCTGTGGCGCGAATGATGTTCTTGAGCGTGCGCTGCTTGATCATGATGGGGTCAAACCTTGTTGGCAGCAGCCTAAAGTAACCGACATGCTAACACAGTCTTAACCTGTGAATAAACAAACCGGACGGTACAGTCTAGCATTGCTTCACCGTTCCTTCAGCAACACCTGCGTCCCATTCTCATCTTGCCTGCGACTGAAACAACAGCCGCTTCAACCACTTGCAAGTAATTGATATCACTTGCAGCTTTTCCTGGGGAGGCACGGCGGTGCCCCGCCGCCCGGAACGGGATGGCGGAGGGGCACCGGGCGGCCCGGCGTCGTGCCGGGTCGGCCTCACGTTTTCCTTAACGTGCCTTCAGACGTAAGTGCCGATCAATCGGCCTGACGACGCAGGAACGCCGGAATATCCAGGTAATCGATCGCCGGTTCGGCGTTCTTCTGTGCCTGGACCGGTTCCGAGCGGACCGACGGGGTGACGTCGGACTGCGCGTAATCGACCACTTCGTTACCCGTGCCCGTGCGCAGCACGACGGGACGCGGACGCTGGCGCATTTCCACCTGCTGCTGCACCGGCTGGCGGATCGGCTGCTTCGCCGCGACGCCACGGTTCAGGCCGGTCGCCACGACGGTCACGCGGACGTCGTCCTGCATCTCCGGGTCGAGCGAGGTGCCGATCACGACGGTCGCGTCTTCCGAGGCGAAATCGTGGATCACGCGGCCGATCTCGTCGAACTCACGCATGGTGAGGTTCGGACCAGCGGTCACGTTGACCAGGATGCCGCAGGCGCCATTGAGGTTCACGTCCTCGAGCAGCGGGTTGTTGATCGCCGCTTCGGCGGCAGCCTGGGCGCGATCGTCGCCACGGGCGGTGCCCGAACCCATCATCGCCATGCCCATCTCGCTCATGACGGTGCGGACGTCGGCGAAGTCGACGTTGATCAGGCCGGGGGCCGTGATCAGGTCGGCGATGCCCTGGACCGCGCCCTGGAGCACGTCGTTGGCCGCCTTGAAGGCGTTCAGCAGCGTCACTTCGCGACCGAGCACCGACAGGAGCTTCTCGTTCGGCACGGTGATCAGCGAATCGACGTGCTGCGAGAGGTCCTCGATACCCTTGAGGGCCACCTGCATGCGGCGACGACCTTCGAACGGGAACGGCTTGGTCACGACCGCGACGGTCAGGATGCCCTTCTCCTTCGCCAGCTGCGCCACGACCGGCGCGGCGCCCGTACCCGTGCCACCGCCCATGCCGGCGGTGATGAAGACCATGTCCGCGCCCTCGAGCATTTCCTCGATGCGCTCGCGGTCTTCCAGTGCGGCCTGGCGGCCCACTTCCGGATTCGCGCCGGCGCCCAGGCCCTTGGTGACGTTGCCACCCAGCTGGAGGTGCGTGCGTGAGGCGCAGCTCTTCATCGCCTGCGCGTCGGTGTTGGCGACGACGAACTCGACGCCTTCGATGTTGGAATTCACCATGTGAGCCACGGCGTTACCGCCGCCGCCGCCCACGCCGATCACCTTGATTACCGCATTCGGTGCCAATTTTTCGATCAGTTCAAACATTTCCCGTCCTCCGCAGAACTTTTAGTTTTTTTGGTTTATGTCCCGTGTCCGACTCCTGTCGGCCGCGGGTTGCGGGCCTTCCTGTTGCCCCGGCGCCCCCCTTCCATCGGGCACCGACAATCCGGGGAATCACTAATCAGAAGTTCTTGGTGAACCAGCTCCGGAACTTCTCCACCACGCTGCCGACATTGCCGGCCGCCGAACTCGTGTGACGCGCGCCGCCCGTCGACCGCGAGCCATGCAACAGCAGGCCCACGCCGGTCGAATGCAGTTCGCTGGATACGACATCGCCCAGGCCGGAGACGTGCTGCGGCACACCGATGCGAACCATCTTGTGGAAAATCTCTTCCGCCAGTTCCAGCGCGCCTTCCATGCGCGACGCACCACCGGTCAGCACGATGCCCGCGGCGACGAGGCTTTCGTAACCCGAGCGGCGCAGTTCGTCCTGCACCATCTCGAAGATCTCCTCGTAACGCGCCTGCACCGACTGCGCGAGCGCCTGGCGCGCGAGACGGCGCGGCGGGCGATCACCGACACTGGGTACCTGGATGGTTTCTTCCGCGTGCGCCAGCTGCGCAAGCGCGCACGCGTATTTGATTTTGATTTCCTCCGCGTGTGCAGTCGGTGTATGCACGCCGTACGCGATGTCGTTGGTGACCTGGTCGCCACCGACGGGAAGCGACTTGGTGTAACGGATCGCGCCCTGCGTATAGATGGCGATGTCGGTCGTACCCGCGCCGATGTCGACGAGGCAGACGCCGAGTTCGAGTTCGTCCTCGGTGAGCACGGCCTTGGCACTGGCGACGGCGGCCGGCACCAGCTCGTCCACCGACAGGCCGCAGCGCTGGATGCACTTGGAGATGTTCTGCACCGCGCTCGCGGCACCGGTCACCAGGTGCACGCTGGCTTCGAGGCGCACGCCGCTCATGCCGACCGGATGGCGGATGCCGTCCTGGCCGTCGATGCGGTATTCCTGCGACTCCTTGTAAAGCACCTTGCGGTCGGCGGGAATCGCGACGGCGCTGGCGGCTTCCAGCACCTGCTCGAGGTCGGCGGCCATCACCTCACGGTCGCGGATGGGCGCGGTGCCGTGGGAGTTGCGTGTTTCGAGGTGGCTGCCCGAGATCGATGCGTACACCGAGCGGATGTCGCAACCCGCCATCAGTTCGGCTTCCTCGACCGCGCGCTGGATGGAGTGCACGGTGGATTCGATGTCGACGACCGATCCGCGCTTCATGCCGCGCGAGACGTGCGTGCCGATGCCGATCACTTCGATCGGTTCGCCCGGCTCGTATTCGCCGACGATCGCGACGACCTTCGACGTTCCGATATCGAGGCCGACGACGAGCTGTTTGTCGTTCTTGTTTCTCATGGGTTAGCTCAGCTTCCGACCTTGGGAGTGGCCGTGGTTTCCGGTTGCGGCCACCGGATGGCGAATCCGTTGGTGTATCGAAGGTCGGCGTAGGCGAAACCGCCCTTCCGACCGGCAACGAGTTGCGGGTAGACATCGAGGAAGCGCGCAAGGCGACGGTCGGCCTGGTCACGGTCGCCGATCACGATCTCGGCACCGCTATCGGTCGTGACGCTCCAGCTGCCGCGATCGCTCAGGCTCACGCCGACGATGGACAGGCCGGTGCGGCCTTCGAACGACTTCTGCGCCTGGGCATAGAAGCTGACCACCTCGGCCAGGCGCGAATCCGGCCCCCGCAGTCGCGGCAGGTCGCCCATCTGGTCGGCGCCGGGCGCGTCGAAGACGAGACCCTGGCGGCTGATCAGGCGGTCCTCGTTCCAGCGCGCGAACGGCTGGCGTTCGTAGATGCGCACCAGCAGCGTGTCGGGCCAGCGCTTGCGCACTTCGACCGACTCCACCCAGGGCAGCGCACCGATGGCATGACGCACGTCTTCCAGGTCGGTCGCGAAGAAGCCCTTGCCCAGGCGCGGCAACACGGCGCTGCGGATCTGTTCCGCACTCACGTGCGCGAACTCCGCCTCGACCTTGAGCTGCGTCACCGGCCAGCGACCGGCGGCGAACCAGCCTTGCATCACGCCGACCACGGGCAGCACCACCAACGTGATGGCGATACCCCAGGCGACGATCCGCGTGGCGGCGGCTCCCTTCATGCCTTTCCACCCTCCCGCTGCATCGAGGTTTCAAGGACGCGCCAGCACAACGCCTGGTAATCCAGGCCAGCGACGGCGGCGGCTTTCGGCACCAACGAATGCGAGGTCATGCCCGGCGCGGTGTTCACTTCCAGCAGCCAGTTCTTGCCATGGCGGTCGCGCATCACGTCGACGCGGCCCCAGCCGAAACAATCCAGCGCGTCGAACGCCTGCAACGCCAGCGCGCGCATCTCGTCTTCGGCAGCGCCCGACAGGCCGGGCACGATGTACTGCGTGTCCTCGGCGATGTATTTGGCGTTGTAGTCGTAGTACGCGCTGTTCGGCACGATCTTGATCGTGGGCAGCACGTCGCGGCCGAGAACGCCGACGGTGAACTCGCCACCTTCGCTCGCGTCGCCCTCGATCAGGGTTTCCATCAGGAGGTCGCCCGGATAACGGCGCGCGAGTTCCACGGCGGCATCGAGGCCGGCTTCGTCGAACACGCGCGAGATGCCGACACTGGAGCCTTCCCACGCGGGCTTCACGATCAGCGGGAAGCCGATCTCGCGCGCGGCGGCGTGCACGTCCGCACCGCGCGGCAGCGACTTGAATTTCGGCGTCGGCAGACCGAGCGCGACCCACACCTGCTTGGCGCGCACCTTGTCCAGCGACAGGGCCGAACCCAGCACGCCCGAACCCGTGTACGGCACGCCGAGCGACTGCAGCGCACCCTGGAGTTCCCCGTTCTCACCACCCGCGCCGTGCAGGATATTGAAGACACGTGCGAAGTGGCCCGCCCGGACGGCATCGAGCAATGCGGGGATACCGTCGATCGGATGCGCATCCACGCCGCTGGCGCGCAGCGCCTCGAGCACGCCGCGCCCGGAGTTGAGCGAGACCTCGCGTTCGGCCGAGTTGCCGCCCATGACGACGGCCACGCGGCCGAATCCGGCGGCGTCGGTCACGGTGCGGGGGAAGCGGGTACTGCTCATCACTTACGGGTCCTCAGGTGGCCGGCATTACCCAGCTCGATGGCCGCCGCGCCGATGTCGCCGGCGCCGAGCAGCATGATCAGGTCGCCGTCGCGCGCGAGCGCGGGCAGCGTGTCGCGCAGGTCGCGCGGGTGATCGACCAGCACGGGATCAGTCTTGCCGCGCGCACGGATAGCGCGGGCCAATGCCTTGCCGTCGGCACCGGCGATCGGCGATTCGCCGGCCGGATACACCTCGGTGAGCACCAGCACGTCCACTTCGGCCAGCACGTTGGCGAAGTCGTCGAGGAGGTCGCGCGTGCGGCTGTAGCGATGCGGCTGGAAAGCCACCACGAGGCGGCGCTCCGGCCAACCGCCGCGAGCCGCCGCGAAGACGGCGGCGAGTTCGCGCGGATGATGACCGTAGTCGTCGACCAGCAAGGCGGTGCCACTGTCCAGCGCGATCTCGCCGCGCCGATGGAAGCGGCGGCCCACGCCTTCGAAACGGGCGAGCGCGTGGGCGATCGATTCCGCACCAACGCCCAGCTGCCAGCCGACGGCGGCCGCAGCGAGCGCGTTCTGCACGTTGTGGCGGCCCGGCAGGTTCAGCGTGACCGGCAGCGTGCCCACCATGCCTGGCAGGTGCAGGTCGAAATGCATCTCGAAGCCGACCTGGCGCACGTTGGTCGCGGTGACGTCGGCCTCCGGCTTGTCGATGCCGTAGGTGAGCAGGCGGCGCGAAGTGTCCTGCGCCAGCTTCGCGGTTTCTTCGTCGTCGATGCACAGCACGGCCATGCCATAGAACGGCAGCCTGTGCAGGAAGTCGCCGAAGGCCTTCTTCACCTGGGCGAAATCGTTGTTGTAGTTCTCGAGGTGGTCGGCGTCGATGTTGGTGACGACCGCGATCACGGGCGACAGCATCAGGAACGAACCGTCCGACTCGTCGGCCTCGGCCACCAGGTACTGTCCCGTACCGAGACGCGCATTCGCGCCGGCGGCGTTGAGCTGGCCGCCGATGACGAAGGTCGGGTCGTAATCGGCCTCGGCGAGCACGCTGGCCACGAGGCTCGTGGTGGTCGTCTTGCCATGCGTGCCGGCGATGGCGATGCCACGGCGGAAGCGCATCAGCTTGCCAAGCATTTCGGCGCGAGGCACCACGGGAATGCGGGAAGCGCGCGCGGCGACGAGCTCCGCGTTGTCCTGGCGGATCGCGCTGGAGGTGACGATCACGTCGGCGCCATCGATGTTGGCCGCTTCATGGCCGATGTGCACTTCGACGCCCAGCTTCGCCAGGCGCTCGGTGGTGGGCGACGGTGCGCGATCCGAGCCGGACACGCTGTAGCCGAGGTTGCACAGCACCTCGGCGATACCGCTCATGCCGACGCCGCCCACGCCGATGAAATGGACACGGCGGAACGAGGTCATGAAATCTTCGTGGGCGCGCAAACGACCGGGCGTCATGCGGAAACCTCCATGCAGTGACGGGCAATCGTTGCTGCTGCGTCGGGCTTGGCCAGCGTACGGGACGCATTGGCCGCGGAAAGGATCTGCGCGCGGTCGCCCAACAGGCCGTCGAGCATCTTCGCGAGCATTTCCGGTGAATCGTTCTTCGTGAGCGAGGCGTCCGCGACGATGCGCGCGCCGCCGACATCGACCATCGCGCGCGCGTTGGCGGTCTGGTGGTCGTCCACCGCGTGCGGGAACGGGACCAGCAAGGCTTCGAGGCCAGCGGCGCACAATTCGGCGACGGTCAGCGCGCCTGCGCGGCAGACCACCACGTCGGCCCACTCGTACGCACCGGCCATGTCCTCGATGAAGGGGACGACGCTGGCGGCCACGGCCGCTTCGGTATAGGCGTCGAGGGCTTCCTGGAGTCCGCGTTCACCGGTCTGGTGCACCACTTCGGGCATGACCGTGCCCGCGGCATCGAGGCGCGAGAGGGCACGCGGCAACGCGAGGTTGAGCGTGCGCGCGCCGAGGCTGCCGCCGAGCACCAACAGGCGTGGACGGCCGTCACGGCCGGCAAAGCGCTCCGCCGGCGACGGCAACATGGCGATGCGCGCACGCACCGGATTGCCAACCCACTCGCCGTTCGGCAGGACGTTCGGAAAACCGGTCAGCACCTTCTTGGCGAACGAGGCGAGCTTGCGGTTGGTGAACCCGGCGACGGCATTCTGTTCGTGCACCACCAGCGGGATGCCGGTCATGCGCGCGGCCACGCCGGCGGGTCCTGCGACATAACCACCCATCGAGAGGACGCAGCGCGGACGCAGCTTGCGCAACAGTTTCAGCGACGCGAGCAGCGCGCTGACCAGCATGAACGGCGCCATCACCCGCGTCTTGATGCCCTTGCCACGCAGGCCACCCACCGCGACGGTGTGCAGGTCGAGGCCGTGCGCCGGGACGACGCGCGTTTCCATGCCACCTTCCGCGCCAAGCCAGGCCACCGGCACACCGCGCGAGCGCAGTTCGTCGGCCACGGCGAGACCCGGGAAGATATGGCCACCCGTACCGCCTGCCATGATCAGCACCGGCGCGCTCATGCCATGCCTCCGGCGGTGGCGGCGGAATCCGGTACGGCATTCGCGGGAAGGCGCACGGCCGTCTGCCGCGCGTCTTCGGCGCGGTTGATCTCGAAGGTGGCGCGCAAGAGCACGCCGACCATCGCGCAGGTCATCAGCACGGACGAACCACCCGAACTGATCAGCGGCAGGGTGAGTCCCTTGGTCGGCAGCACGCCGAGGTTCACGCCGATCGACACCATCGCCTGGAAGCCCATCATCAGCGAGATGCCGTAGGCGACGTAGCCCGAGAAACGGTGGCCGAGCTCGACGCCCTTCAGGCCCATGTACAGGCCGCGGCCAACGAGGACGATGTAAAGGAAGATGACGACGACGATGCCGGCCAGGCCCAGTTCCTCGGCGAGCACGGCAAGGATGAAGTCGGTGTGCGCTTCAGGCAGGTAGAACAGTTTCTGCACGCTGGAGCCGAGACCCACGCCCGTCCACTCGCCACGGCCCACGGCGATCAGCGCCTGGGTCAGCTGGAAACCGTCGTTGAACGGGTCCTTCCACGGGTCGAGGAAGGAGGTGAGTCGCTTGATGCGGTAATCCTCGGCGGTGGCCGCGTAGATCAGCGCGGGCACCAGCGGCGTACCCAGCAGCAACAGGTTGCGCATGCGCGCACCGGCCAGCCAGACCATGCCGACCGTGGTGGCGACGACGAGCGCGGCCGAGCCGAAGTCGGGCTGGGCCAGCAGCAGCAACACGATGAAGCCGGCGACACCGACGGGCTTCACCACGCCGAAGAGTTCGTACTCCACGCCTTCACGGTGGCGCACGAGATAACTCGACAGGTAAGCCACGAGGATCAGCTTCACCGCTTCCACGGGCTGGAAGCTCGTCACCAGCAGGTTCACCCAGCGGCGCGCGCCGTTGATGCGCATGCCGAACACGGGCAGGAACACCATCAGCAACATGATGATGCCGACCAGCAGCAACAGGAAGCTGTGCTTCTCCAGCGTCTTCAGCTCCGTGCGCATGGCGGCGGCCGCGAGGCAGCCACCCAGGAACAGGAAGACGAGATGGCGCTTCAGGTAATAGAAGGCACCCTGGTGCGAACCGTCGGCCACGGCGATGGAACTGGAGGTGACCATCACCACGCCCAGCGCGGCCAACGCGAGCGCGGCAAGGAGCAACGGGAGGTCGAAGCTCCCGCGCGGGCCCTGACGGCGTTTCGCCTGCTTGTTGCCGAAGCCGAACATGGTTTTCTCAGCGCACCTTCAGGGTTGCAAGACCAATGAGCACCAGCACCACGCTGATGATCCAGAAACGCACGATGACCCGCGGTTCGGGCCAGCCTTTCAATTCGAAGTGATGGTGGATCGGCGCCATGCGGAAAATGCGCTTGCCGCGCAGCTTGAAGCTGCCGACCTGGAGCATCACCGAGGCGGTTTCCATCACGAACACGCCACCCATCACCAGCAGCACGATCTCCTGGCGCACGATCAACGCGACGCAACCCAGCGCGGCGCCGATCGCCAGCGCACCCACGTCGCCCATGAAGACCTGCGCCGGATAGGTGTTGAACCAGAGGAAGCCGAGGCCCGCGCCGGCCAGCGCGCTGCAGAACACCGCCAGTTCACCCGCACCCGGAATGGCCGGAATGCCGAGGTACTCGGAGAACAGCTTGTTACCCGCGAGGTAGGCGAAGATGCCCAGCGCGCCGGAGACGAGCACGCTCGGCATGATGGCCAGGCCGTCGAGGCCGTCGGTGAGGTTCACCGCGTTGGAGAAGCCCACGATGATGAAGTAGCCCACCACCACGAAGAACACGCCGAGCGGAATCGCCACCTGCTTGAACAGCGGCACGTACAGCGCGATCTCGGCCGGGAGCTGGTGCGTCTGGTACAGGAACACCGCGGCACCGAGGCCGAACACCGATTGCCAGAAGTACTTCCAGCGGCTGGCGAGCCCACGGCTATCCTTCAACACCAGCTTGCGGTAGTCGTCGTAGAAGCCGATCACGCCGAACAGCAGCGTCACCGCCAGCACCACCCACACGTAGCGGTTGCCCAGGTCGGCCCAGAGCAGCGTGGCGATGCCCACGGCGAACAGGATCAGCAGGCCGCCCATCGTCGGCGTGCCGGCCTTGGCAAGATGCGTCTGCGGACCGTCGCTGCGCACGACCTGGCCGGCCTTCAGCGCGGCCAGCTTGCGGATCAGCGCGGGGCCGAGCAGCAGCGACACGGCCAGCGCGGTGAGCGCCGCCATGATCGCGCGGAAGGTGATGTACTGGAAAAGATGCAGCGACGTGAAGTGCCGAGCCATCCATTCCGCCAGTTCAAGCAGCATGGGATGCTCCTTCAGCGTACTTCTTCATAGCCGCCGCGACCCGGTCCATGCCGGAGGAGCGCGACCCCTTCACGAGGCAGGTGACGCCTTCGTGGATCTGAGCGCAGGCGGCCTCGATCAGTGCCTCCTGCGTCGTGAAATGCTGTGCGCCGGGACCGAAGGCTTCGACCGCGGCGGCGCTCTTCGTGCCGGTCGCCAGCAGGCGTTCGATGCCACGGTCGTGCGCGAGTTTGCCGATGCCGGCATGCAGCTTCACCGCGTCCGGACCCAGCTCGGCCATGTCACCGAGAATCAGCCAGCGCTCGCCGCGGGCCAGCGCCAGCGTGTCGATCGCTGCCGCGGCGGAACCGGGATTGGCGTTGTAGCTGTCGTCGATCAAGGTCCAGTTGCCCGGCATCGGTTCGAGGTTCAGGCGGCCCGCGACATGCGGCACCTGCTCCAGGCCCTCGACGATCACGTCGACGGGCACGCCCAGCGCCGTGGCGATGGCCGCGGCCGCGAGGGCGTTGGACACGTTGTGCCGGCCCGGCAGCGGCAGGTGCACGTCGCCGTCGCCATGAGGCGTCGACAGCACGAAATGCGTGCCATCGATGCGTTCTTCCACGATGTCGGCACCGATGTCGGCGCGATGGTCGAGCGCGTAGCGAAGGATCGTGCGCGAACCGGACAGGTTCGCGAAGAAGCCCGCGAAACGCTCGTCGTCCGCGTTGATGATGGCGACGCCATCGGCGGGCAATGACCGGTACAGGGCGCCCTTGGTTTCGGCGACGCCTTCGATCGTGCCCATGCGCTCAAGGTGCGCCGGGGCGATGGAATTGACGAGGCCGATATCGGGCCGTGCGATGGCGGCCAGGTAGTCGATGTCACCCGGTTTGCCCGCACCCATCTCGAGGACGGCGTACTGCGTGTCTTCCGGCATCGCCAGCAAGGTCAGCGGCATGCCGATCTCGTTGTTGTAATTGCCGGCATTCACGTGCGTGCGGCCGTGGCGCGAGAGGATCGACGCCGTGAGCGTCTTCACCGTGGTCTTACCGTTCGAACCGGTGATGCCAACGACGCGAACGTCGCGCTGGGCGCGCATGGCACTGGCGAGGTCGCCCAGGGCGGCCTGCGTATCGTCGACGATCACCTGTGGGATGGGCGCGTCGACCGGGCGCGTCACCAGCGCGGCGACGGCACCACGCTCGGCGGCTGCCGCGACGAAGTCATGCGCGTCGACGTGCTCGCCCGGCAACGCGACGAACAGGTCGCCCGGCTTCAGCGTGCGCGTATCGATGGAGAAACCGTTCACCTCGATGTCGGCGCCTTGCAGGCGGCCGCGGGTCCAGAGGGCAACGGCGGACAGGCGCATCATGCGCGGACTCCTTTCTTGCTTTGTTCCATCGCCTCGCGGGCGACGGCGAGATCGTCGAAGGGACGCTTGCCCTCCGGACCTTCCTGATAGGTTTCATGACCCTTGCCGGCGATCAGCACGACGTCGTCGCCCTTCGCATCCGCAAGCGCCAGGGCGATGGCCTGCGCGCGGTCGCGCTCGACCATGACGGTTTCGGGGTGTGCGAAACCCGCGACGATCTGCGCGACGATGGCGTCGCCGTCTTCCGTGCGGGGGTTGTCATCCGTAACGATGACCACGTCGGCCAGGCGCTCGGCGATGGCGGCCATGATCGGGCGCTTGCCCTGGTCGCGATCGCCACCGGCACCGAACACGCAGATCAGCTTGCCCTTGGTATGCGAACGCAGCGCCAGCAACGCCTGTTTCAGGGCGTCCGGCGTGTGCGAGTAATCGACGACGACCAGCGGCTTGCGACCATCGCCACCCAGGCGGCTCATGCGGCCGTTCACGGGCTGCAAGGCCTCCAGCGCGGCGTGGATACGGTCGAACGGTTCGCCGAGCGCGCCGAGCACCGCCGCGACAGCGAGCAGGTTGGCCACGTTGAAGCGACCCAGCAAGGCGCTGCGCACCGTGCGCATGCCCCAGGGCGTATTGAGGTTGAACGACAGGCCCTTGGCGGAGGTGACCACGATGTCCGCGCGGACCTCGGCGTCCTTCTCCGTGCTGTCGCCGGCCATCGACGTGCGCAGCTTCGCGATGCCCTCGCCGAGGCCCTTCGCCAGCTTGGCGCCGAACGGATCGTCGATGTTGATCACCGCCGCGCGCAGGCTGTCGAAGGCAAAGAGCTTCGCCTTCGCGGCACCATAGGCTTCCATCGTGCCGTGATAGTCGAGATGGTCGCGGGTGAGGTTGGTGAACACCGCCACGTCGAACGCGATGGCGTTGACCCGTCCCTGTTCCAGGGCGTGCGAGGAAACCTCCATCGCCACGTGCGTGGCACCCGCGTCGCGGAACTCGCCCAGCAACGCCTGCATGCTGATGGCGTCCGGCGTGGTGCGCTCGCCCTCGGCGATGGCGCCATGCAGGCCCGCACCCAGCGTGCCCACGGTGGCCGGCTTGCGGCCGAGGAAGGCCAGCGCCTGTGCGATCAATTGCACGGTGGAGGTCTTGCCGTTGGTCCCGGTCACGCCGATGACGTCGAGCGCGCGCGAGGGATCGCCGTAATAGCGTGCAGCAATCGGTCCGGTCTTTTCACGCAGCTTTTCGACGCCGATGACGGGCACGCCGAGGTCGACGTCCTTGAACGGCGGCTCGGCGAGGACGGCCACGGCGCCCCGCTCCACCGCTTTCGCGGCGAATTCGATGCCGTGCTCCTTCGTGCCGCGCAGGGCGACGAACGCATTACCTTCGGCGATCTCGCGCGAATCCAGCGCAAGGCCCGAAACGGCGATTTCGCCGGCGGCGGACGCGTCGGCGAAACCCTGGAGGAGTTCGGTCAGAGACATGGTCATGGGACCACCTCTTCCGCCGCGCTGTCGTCCGCCTGCGGCGGTGGCGCGTTCGCGGTACCGATCAGACCGCCCTGGCTCGGGCCGCCGACGTACCAGCGACCTACGTTGTCGGGCGGGATGTCGAGGAGGCGCACGGCGCCTTCCATGACCTGCGCGAACGCCGGGCCCGCCACGGAGCCGCCATAGTAATGACCGCCCTGCGGATCGTTGATCACGACCACCGTCACGAGACGCGGATTGCTCGCCGGGATCATGCCGACGAACAGCGAGATGTAGTTCTTCGCGAAATAGCCGCCGACCGAGAACTTGTGCGAGGTACCGGTCTTGCCGGCGACGCTGTAGTTGGCTACCGAGGCGAAGCCATAACCGGTGCCGCCCGGCTGCAGCACGGTCTCGAGCATGCGCACCAGTTCACCCGCCACTTCGGGCGTGATCACCTGCGTCGGCGGGTTGTCCGCGCCCTTGATGAAGCTCGGTGAACGCAGTGCGCCGCCGTTGGCGATGGCGGCGTAGCCAGTCGCCAGCTGCAGCGGCGTCACGCTCAGGTTGTAGCCGTACGCCATGCGCGACTTTTCGATCGGCTTCCACGTGCGGCTCACCGGCAGGTAGCCCGCGGCTTCGCCGGGGAAGCCGCTGCCCGTGCTGTTGCCGATGCCGAACGACTTCCACATGGTGTAGAGGAAGTCGGTATCGAGGGTCATCGCGATCTTGGCGGCACCGACGTTGGACGACTTCGTGATCACGCCGGTGGGCGTCAGCGTGCCCCAGTTGTGCGTATCGCGCACCGGGTGACCACCCATCATCCAGGTGCCCGGCGAGGTCTCGATCATCGGCGACGTCGGCGTGTACTTGCCGCTCGTCAGCGCCGCGGCCATCGTGAAGGCCTTCATCGTGGAGCCCGGCTCGACGACGTCGGTGACCGCGCGGTTGCGGCGCTCGTTGGGCGAGCTGCCACGCACGGCGTTGGGATTGAACGACGGCAGGTTGGCCATGCCGAGCACTTCGCCGGTATGGACATCCATGACGACGATCGAGCCGGAATCGGCCTTGTTCTTCTCCAGCGCGTCTTTCAGGGCGCTGTAAGCGAGGTACTGGATGCGGCGGTCGATCGAGAGCGTGATGTCGCGGCCCGGCTGCGGCTCGCGCACCAGTTCCACGTCTTCCACCACATGACCCATGCGATCGCGGATGACACGCTTGGCGCCCGGCTTGCCGGACAGCCACTCGTCGAACGCCAGCTCGAGGCCTTCCTGGCCGTGGTCGTCGATGTTGGTGAAGCCGAGGATATGGCTGTTCACCGCGCCCGACGGGTAGTAACGGCGGTATTCGCGCTGCGAGGCGATGCCGGGGATCTTGAGATCCACGATCGCCTGCGCGTCCTCGGGACGCAGCTGGCGCGCGATGTACATGAACTCCTTGTCGGCGCGCTGCGCGATCTTCTGCTTCAGGTCGTCGGCATCGACATGCAGGGCCTTGGCGAGTTCGGGGATGCGGTCTTCGTTCTCGAGCACTTCCGGCGGATTCGCCCAGATCGAGGCGACCGGCGTCGACACGGCGAGTGGTTCGCCATTGCGATCGAAAATCGTGCCGCGCGAGACGGCGATGGGCATCTCGCGGAGGAAGCGGGCATCGCCCTGGTCCTGATAGAACTGCTTGCGCACCACCTGCAGGTCGAACGCGCGCACGACCAGCCCAGCCGCGGCCACGCAGAGCAACGCGACGATCACCGTCATGCGCTTGCGCGGGCTCGGACCCTGGCCGCGGCGGCGGCTGGGAACGACCGGCTTGCCGTAGCGCGCTTTCATCGGCGCACCAACTGGATGTCCTGCGGCTTCGGCGTGAACATGCCGAGCTTGCCGCGGGCGTCGGCGTCGATGCGGCTGGGTTCGGCGTACGTCGCCTGCTCCAGCTCGAGACGACCGTATTCGACGCCGAGGTCGTCCTTCTGGCTCTGCAGGCGCGACAGCTCGACGAACAGCACGCGGCTCTCGTGGCGCGTCCACACCACGCCGATCGCGCTGGCGATGACCGCCAGCAGCAGGATCGAGAGGCAGATGGCGCCAAAGACCTTCATGCGAGTTTCTCCGCGATGCGCAGCACGGCGGAGCGCGAACGGGGGTTCGCGGACACTTCGGCATCGGAAGGGAAGATGGCCTTGCCGA
>DATNJP010000279.1:0-3614 GCA_035603855.1 Luteibacter sp.
CCAGGGAGAAGGCCTTGGCGTGAGTCCCGCGGTGACCCGGGCCATCGACACGCAGCCGTCGGGCAGCGTCTTCATCGTCTTCAATGCCGGCTACGCGAGCAACGACGCCACGCCGGTCGATACGTATCGCAATCGCTGGAAGTCGCTGGGCCGCGCGATGACGTATGCGGATTACGGCGACCGCTTCGACGTCAAGGCGTACGTTGCCGTCGGCGGCAAAGGCGGCACGGGGCATACCGTGTCCGTCGTGAAACGCGGGGAGCCCGCGGGCGAACTGTCCCTGCCCTTCGTCGAAGTGCGTAACGCCACGCGCGTGCAGGCCTTCGCGCAGAACTACGCCGATCCGTCGCTGGTGGTCGCCAGCGACGAGATCACCGTCGACGGCCCCGCCACGCTGCTGGCGTTCTGGTGGGGCGACGGCGGCGTCAAGCGCATGACGGCGACGCCAGGCGATGGCTTCCAGCTGATCGACGCGTTCGTTGAGTTACCCGACGAGAGCGGCGTGCAGGGCGCCGTGGCGTGGCGCCAGGTGGACAGTGCCGGCACCTATCGCGTGCACTGGACCGCCGCGCCCGTGCAAGGCGCGGCGCTCTGGATCATGGCCATTCGCTAGGCGAACTGTCCGGAATCGGACAGCCAGCGGCGTAGCGCACATCGTGGAGGCCGCACCTCGACTTATCCCATCGGGAAGTGCGGACATCATTGCCGGATTTGCGATCCGGCGATGTCCGGAATCGGACGTCTACCCCTACAACCACAGGCCTATTTTTTGCGAGGGAACAACCAGATAGCTTCGATTCTCGATACCACGGCGCCGCGGCGAGTCATTGAGGGACGTCACGGATGAAGCAGGGAGCGTAGTGACGCAAGGACGCGCAGGACAATGCGCCGGAGAGCGCATCTCGTCCGCGGCACCGCGGTATCGACCCACGATCAGAACGTGACGCGAAGGCCTATGTTGCCAGCCCAGCCACGCATGCCGTAGCTGCCGACGAAATGCTGGTAAGTGCCTTCGCCATACACCTGCACATGCTCGCCCAGTTGGCTCACGGCACCCGCGGAGACACGATAGGCATTGCCGATGCGACCCGAGCCGAACCGCTCGGCGATATTCCATTCCTCGCTCGATACGTCGACGGTCGCATCGCCGTTGCTGGTGTGGGTGAGGTCGAGGCCCCCATAGGGCATGAATGCCGTGTTCGCCGTGCGCTGGATGCGACCGCCCACGCGCACGCTCGTCTGGCTGGCAGTACCCAGCTTGACGGCGAGCCCATCCTGATCGGTGAAATCGCGGAAGTTCAGTGACTGCCGCTTGAGCTGGAAACGCGGTTCCACCGTCCAGTCGCCGCCCATCGCGATGGGCAAGCCCGCTTCGACGGACATGCTCCAGCCATTCGCGCGAATGCGTCCCACGTCCTCCCCGCGCAGGTCGGTGCCGACATCGCCGCGATAACGCGTCGAACCGACCACGCCATCGACCCAGAGTCCGCTGCCGTGCTGCCACGTGATCCACCCAGAGACGCCGTTGGCGTGGTACTTGGCCGAACTATTGCCGTCGGCTGCCTTGGGTGTGACCCGCGTAGTGCCATGGTCGGCTGCCCAGCCCGCGCGCAATGTACCGTTATCGCCATCCAGGGCGATCAGGCTACCGCCCAGCTGTAATGCGTTGACCTGCTGGTCGAAGTCATATCCATAGCGATTGAACGACAGGTTCGACGAATAGCGTGTCTGGCCGCCCAGGAAGCGCGCGAAGACTTCGCCACCGACGGGATCGTGAGACGTCCCCGAGCGAAGATCGCCCAGGCGCTGGTGCAGGCCATCGCTCATCATGTCGCCGTAAGTCAGCAAGGCTGCCGGAGCCGAGAGGTAGGAAGGCAGCTGCGGGACCACAGCGACGCGTCCGGGAGGAATCCCCGGATCGACCGGGGGATCGACGGGATCGACCGGAGGATCAGCGGGGTCCACCGGAGGATCGACGGGCGGCACCTCCGGATCGACCGGGCACTCGCCGTCGCACACATAACGATTGCCCAGGCGGTAATCCCAGTTGAGCGCGCCACTCGCCAGTGCGCTCTGTGCCTGGTCCGTGGCGCCGGGGCCGAAACTGTGCAACGTGTACTGCCATGGACCGGCGGCGACGTAGCCACCGCGCAAGGCGAAGGCGTCCGCGCGCGAACTTCCGGCCACCTGCACCAGGGACAGTCCTTCGCCCGCATCGACGGCGCCGTTCTGGTTGACGTCGGTCAATGCACCGTTTCCCGTCGGCACCACGACGATCTCGATGGGACCGGTCGTCGTCACGTTGCCTTCGACCAGCAACCGGTCGGTCGCCTGGTTCGACAGCGCGCCGCCTTCGTTCAGCGTGGTGTTGAAGGTGATCGTACCGCCTGTGCCACCGAGATCGCCGCGCACGAGTGTCGCATGATGGCTTCCATCCGATGTCGGCTGGAACGCGAGCGAACCACCGCTGACGACCAGCGAGGAAACGTCCGAATCGCCGGTCACGTTCCAGACCGATCCGGATGACACGTCCGCGGCGATGTCGCCGTGCATAGCGCCGTCCACGATGGCGGCTTGGGAGAGCGCGACCGTCGCCACGCCACCGACATTGACATCACCGGAAAGGTGACTGGCATCGACAAGAATACCGGTCGTGGTGCGCGCTGCCGTCTCGATGGCGACGCCGTTGCCACCACTGACGACGCTGCCGTTACGGATCTCCACCGTCGCATCGGTGTCCGCGGACGAAAGCGTGCTGGGCACGTCGACGAGGATGCCGCTTCCTGCGACACCCGTTACCTGCGAGTCGTCGATGACGACATGGCGAAGCGTGGGCAGGTTCGATTCACCCCGATCGTCACGACCGATGCGCATGCCGTGCGACTGCCCCGTTACCGTGGATCCGCCGCCAAGACTGACGTCGGCGGCGAATACGTTCATGCCCAGTCCCGACGGACCCGTTCCACTGATGCTGCTTCCGGTGGCCGTGAACTGCGCGCCGCCGCTCAGGTGGACGCCGGAGATGGCGCCCACGATGCTGCTGTCCGCGACGCTCACGATCGTAACCACGCCATCGCTGACGTCACCCGCGAGGTTGCGCACCTGCAACCCTATGCCGCCCGTACTCACGATGCTTGCGCCGTTGGCGATACTTGCCTCCGAGCCGTTCTTCAGCATCAGCCCGGTTCCCGTGGCGCTCAGGGCCGCGCCATTCATCGTCACCGACGATTCGATCGAGTCGATCGCATCGGAAACGGCGCCGGGATCCAGCGTGAGCCTGGCGCTTCTCGAGAGAATCCAGGTTTCTTTTGCATCGCCGGGGGCGACCGTATGTGGTACGCCGACAAGCGTGCCGGCGAGAAGCGGTGACGTGGGGCCGAGCAGCGCCGCGGCTATCGCGATGGACAACCGCGCACGCCTGGCGTGCGACTTGGAGATGGACATGATGGATTCCCTGGGAAGGTCGGGGAGAGGTGCCAGGGCACGCACACTCCCGCGCCACCGTCATGAGGTAGCGATGGGAACGTAACCCGGCTCGATAAACCATTTGAGCAGCGCACAGCCGGGTTCGCCATGAGGCGAACTCCTAAAATGGGCACTTATCTCAAACGGGA
>DATNJP010000280.1:0-3938 GCA_035603855.1 Luteibacter sp.
CGCGGCGCCGACCACGAGGCGCTCGTGCGAGTCCTTGGCGGCGTTCGGGTTGTCACGGGCCTTCTGGATGTCCTTGACCGTGATCAGGCCGCGGAGCTGGAAACCGTCGTTGACGACGAGCACCTTCTCGATGCGGTTGCGATGAAGGAGTTCGAGCACTTCGTCGTGCGAAGCGCCTTCCTTGACCGTGATGAGACGATCTTCCCGGGTCATGATGTTGCGGACCGGGTCGTCGTGCTTGCGCTCGAAGCGCAGGTCGCGGCTGGTGACGATGCCGACGAGCTTTTCGCCGTCGACCACCGGCACGCCGGAGATGTTGTGTGCGCGGGTCAGCGCCATGACTTCGCCGATCGACGTGTCCGGGCGGACGGTGATCGGGCTGCGGATGACGCCGGCTTCGAACTTCTTCACCAAGCGCACTTCCGCGGCTTGCAGCGCGGGAGTCAGGTTCTTGTGGATGATGCCGATGCCGCCGTTCTGCGCCATCGTGATCGCGAGGCGAGCCTCGGTGACGGTGTCCATGGCGGCGGACACGATGGGGATATTCAGGCGAAGACCGCGAGTGAACCGCGTCGAGGTGTCCACATCGCGCGGCATAACCGTGGAGTGGCCGGGAACCAGAAACACGTCGTCGTAAGTGAGTGCCTCGGCAAGGATGCGCATAGCATTAGTCCCGCGAGTAAATCGCGGCATTATACCTTGCATTGCAACACTTGTGTAGGAGCGCGCCGTGCGCGCGACATGGGTTGAGGCTGTAAGCGACAGATCGCCGTTCGCTCTACAGGCCGTCGATCGCTTCGGCGGCTTCGAGCGTGTTTTCCATCAGCGTCGCGACAGTCATGGGACCCACGCCACCCGGTACGGGCGTGATCCACGAAGCGCGCTCCGCCGCGGGCGCGAACTCCACGTCGCCCACGAGGCGGCCGTCCTCGAGACGGTTGATGCCCACGTCGACCACGACGGCGCCAGGCTTGATCCATTCGCCCTTCACCAGGCCCGGCTTGCCGGCGGCGACGACAAGAATGTCCGCCTGGGCGACAAAACTATCGAGATTCTGAGTGAACTTGTGGCAGCAAGTCACTGTACTACCGGCAATTAGTAGCTCAAGCGCGAGCGGACGACCCACATGGTTCGACACGCCGACGATGACGGCGTGCCTGCCGCGGACGGGGCGATCGGTGTGGCCCAGCAAGGTCATGACGCCCTTCGGCGTGCACGGACGCAGACCAAAGCGACGCAGCGCAAGCCGACCCACGTTCACCGCCTGGAAGCCGTCCACGTCCTTGCCCGGATCGATGCGATCGACCAGCGCGTCTTCGTCGATGTGTTCCGGCAACGGCGACTGCACGAGGATGCCATGCACGGCCGGATCGGCATTGAGATTATCGATGAGGGCGAAGAGTTCTTCCTGCGTGGTCGACGCCGGCAGGTCATAGCCGAACGATTCGAAGCCCACCTGCTGGCAGGCACGACGCTTGTTCTTCACGTAGACCGCGGATGCCGGATCCTCACCGACCAACACCACGGCCAGGCCAGGCGCCCGGCGACCCTCGGCCACGCGCTTGGCGACGCGGCGAGCGATGTGCTCGAGGAGTTCCTGGGCGATGCGCTTGCCGTCGAGGATACGTGCGGTCATGGGAAGGTCGCCCTGCGAAAACGGGGCATTATCCCCGATACCCAAAGAACATTGTAGGAGCGGATGGTTTCTGCTGGGCAGCAAGCCCTCTGTGGGAGCCCTTCTGTGGGAGCCCTTCTGTGGCAGCCCTTCTGTGGCAGCCCTTCTGTGGGAGCCGCTTCAGCGGCGATGGGTACTTGCCATAACCTGGCCCGCTGCCGCGGGATCGCCGCTGAAGCGGCTCCCACAAGGGGCTCCTACGAGGGGCTCCTACAAAGGGTCCTACAAAGCGTTCTACAAAGGGTTGTACAAAGGGTCCTACAGGGGGCTGCTCGGGAGGCCCTCCCAAGGCGCTCTACAATGCCGCCATGACCATCGATACCCTTCCCTATCCGCACGACCTCACCGATGGCGTCGTATCGCTCCGCGCCCATCGAAGCACCGATGCCGAAGCGCTGGCCATCGCGGTGCGGGAATCCGTCGCCACGGTTGGGCGTTGGCAGGACTGGTGTCACGAGGGCTACGCCGTCAGCGATGCGGAAACCTGGATGGCTGCGTGCCGACAGGATTGGTTGCTCGGCGATGGCTACGAGATGCTGATCGTCGATGCCCGTACCGATGAGGTCCTCGGCGGCATGGGCGTGAACCAGCGCAATCGTGCGCAGCGTTTCGCCAACCTCGGCTACTGGGTACGGGAGTCCATGCAGGGAAAAGGCATCGCCACGCGCGCTGGTCGTATCGCCATCGGATTCGCCTTCGACGCCGTCAAGGTGGCACGCCTCGAGATCGTGGTGGCACACGACAACCTGCCGAGCCGGAAAACGGCTGAACGACTCGGAGGTGTTTTCGAAGGAATGTTGCGTAACCGGCTGGTTGTTAAGGGACAATCGGTCGATGCGGCGATGTACTCGGTGATTGCTGCTTAGCCTGCCGAGGCACACATCCGCTCGAGATCGACATAGCCTTCGAAGCGCGCATTCGCTCCGCAGCCGGGGCAATGCGGGTCGCGACGCAGGGTCAGTTCACGGAAGCGCATGCCGAGTGCGTCATAGGTCAGCAGGCGGCCCACCAAGGGCTGGCCGATGCCGAGCACAAGTTTCATCGCCTCGGTGGCCTGGATCATCCCGACCAGTCCCGGGAGCACGCCAAGCACGCCGGCTTCGCTGCAGTTCGGCGCGTCGGCGGCCGACGGCGGCTCCGGGAACAGGCAGCGGTAACACGGTGAATCCTCGCGACGCGGGTCGAAGACGCTTGCCTGACCAGTGAAGCGCTCGATCGCCGCATAGACCATCGGGATGCCGAGTCGCCGCGTGGCCGCCGCAAGCAGGTAGCGCGTGGCGAAGTTGTCGGCGCCATCGATCACCACGTCGTGACCACGAATCAGGTCCTCGACGTTCTCGGCACGCAGCCGGTCGATGATCGTTTCCACGTGCACGCGCGGATTCAACGCCGTCAGGGTCATCCGGGCTGACTCGGCCTTGCTCATGCCGACACGCGCATCCGCGTGGATCACTTGCCGATGGAGGTTGGAACGCTCGACCCGATCGTCGTCGATGACGGTGATATGGCCGACACCGGCAGCCGCGAGATAGAGCAACGCGGGAGCCCCCAGGCCACCGGCACCCAGCAGCAACATGCGGGCGTTACCCAGCTTCGCCTGCCCTGCCTCACCCATCTGCGGGAGCAACACCTGGCGCGCGTAGCGCTCGGCGGCATCGTTATCGAGCACGCCTGCCGTCACTGGCAGGCCCGCGGTCTTCCAGGCGCCCATGCCACCGGCGACCGAGGAGACCCGGCGATAGCCCATCCGCTGCAAGGCCTCGGCTCCCAGCAGCGAGCGCTGGCCACTGCCGCAAAGCACGAGGATGTCTCGCTGACGGTCGGGTTCGGTCTGCTCGATGCGAAGTTCGAGGAAGCCTCGCGAGAGGCCCAGGGCACCAGCAGGCATGCCGGTGGCTCGCTCGTTGTCCTCGCGGACATCGATCAACAGCGCCCCACCCAGTTGCCGGGCCAACGCCTCGGTGGCTGGAACCTCGGGCACGCGCGAACGCAGTTCGGCCAGCCAACGGTCCCGGTTCAGGTCTTCGGTCATGCGAGGCTCCTCGACGAGGGCGACGCTTACTTCTCGCGTCGCTTCGCGTTACGGATCATGCGCTGGCGGCGGCGCTGCTGGCCTTCCGTCAGGACGTTCTTCTTGCCGGCGAAGGGGTTCTCGCCATCACGGAAATCGATCCGCACCGGCGTGCCTTCCAGGCGGAAGCGCTTCCGGAAGAAGCCTTCCAGGTAACGACGATACGCCGGCGCGATGTGCTTGGTACGGCTG
>DATNJP010000281.1:0-9476 GCA_035603855.1 Luteibacter sp.
GTTTTCGAAGGCGAGGTGTGACGTTCGCGCGAGAACGGGGCACACTGGGCACGACACATGTAGGAGCGCGCCCTGCGCGCGATGCTTTTCGCGACACCCTTGAGGAATCCAGCATGACCGACACCGCGATCGACGGCGACATCAAGCCAGCCACCGTGGCGTCCTACCTGCGGCGGCATCCGGAGTTCCTTGCCGCCTACCCCGATATTGCAAATGAACTCGTCCTGCCCAGTGCGAACGGCCCCGCCGCATCGCTTGCCGTGCACCAGTTGCGCGGGCTGCGCGAAAAGAACGCCGAACTGGAAGGTCGTCTCAAGGAACTGGCCACGGTCGCGGCCGACAACGAGAAGCTGATGCGCCGCGTGCATGGCCTGATGCTGGCGCTGCTGGGTGCGGGCGACATCGAGGACACCGTGCGCAACGTGGTGAGCCGACTGACGGAAGACTTCCAGTCCGAGCGTGTCCGCCTCGTCTTCTTCGGCGACCTTGCCGGCCTGCCCGACGAACCCTGGCTGCTGCGCGAACCGCTGGGCGCCTCGGGCCTGCCCGAGTTCGCGTCGTTCCTGGAACACAACGACCCGGTGGCCGGTCGCCTCGCTCCCGACAAGCTGCATCGCCTCTTCGGCGACGACGCGCCGGATGTGCGCTCCGCCGCGTTGATGCGGATCGGCAACGATGCGCTGCTCGCCATCGGCAGTGCCGATCCGGACCGGTTTCACCCGGGCATGGGCACGCTGTTCCTCGACATGATCTCGACCACCGTCGGCTCGGCCATCGAACGGGCCCGGAAGGCGGCGTGACCCCGCGCGAGGCCGTCGAGGCCTTCCTGCGCCACTTCGCCGCCGAGCGGGCGCCTTCGGCGCACACGCTGGCGGCCTATCGGCGCGACCTCGACAAGCTGATCGACTTCATGGACAGCGAAGGCTTCGACAGCTTCGACCGCCTGACGCCCGACCGTATGCGCACGATGATCGCGCGCCTGCATCGCCCCATGCGCGGCAAGGATGGCAAGGAGCCGAAGGGTCTCGAGCCCAACAGCATCCAGCGCCTGCTCTCCGCGTGCCGCACGCTGTTCCGCTACCTGAGCCGCGAAGGCCGCCTGGACCACGACCCCGCCGCCGGTGTGCGCGGACCGAAGGTGCGGCGGAAACTCCCGCAGGTGCTCGACGCGGACGAAGCGAAGGAACTGGTCGAGACCAACCTGGGGGGAACGCTCGCGCCGCGCGATACCGCGATGATGGAGCTGTTCTATTCCAGCGGGCTGCGCCTGTCGGAACTGTGCGGCCTGCACTGGGGCGACCTGGACCTCGAGGACGGCCAGGTGCGCGTGCTGGGCAAGGGCAACAAGACGCGCATCCTCCCGGTGGGCCGCTTCGCCATCGCCGCCTTGCGTGCCCTCGCCGCCCTGGGCGGCGCGGGGCCCGAGCAACCCGTGTTCAAGGGCCGTGGCGGGGCGCCGATCGGGGCCCGCGCGGTGCAGCTGCGCCTGGCCAAGCTGTCCAGCGGCCAGGCCAAACGCGTCCACCCGCACATGCTGCGGCACACCTTCGCCAGCCACATGCTGGAATCCTCGGGCGACCTGCGCTCCGTCCAGGAACTGCTCGGCCACGCCGACATCGCCACCACCCAGATCTACACCCACCTCGACTTCCAGCACCTGGCCAAGGTCTACGACGCGGCCCACCCCCGGGCCAAGCGCAAAGGCTAGGGGACCCCGCCGGGGTTGCGCCGCCTCCCGCCGGCCCCCACCTCTCGGGTCTCCCCCAAGGAACGCGCTATGGAACCGATGCATGCCACGACCATCGTCTGCGTCCGCCGCGACGGCAAGGTCGTCATCGGCAGTGACGGACAGGTCACCCTCGGCAATACCGTGATGAAGGCCAACGCCCGCAAGGTGCGCCGCCTCGGCAAGGGCGACGTCCTGGCCGGGTTCGCCGGCGCCACGGCGGATGCCTTCACCCTGTTCGAGCTGTTCGAGGAGAAGCTGGTCAAGCACGGCGGCAACCTCACCCGCTCCGCGGTGGAAATGGCCAAGGAGTGGCGCACCGATCGCCGCCTGGGCCGCCTGGAAGCCATGCTGGCCGTGGCGGACAAGGAAGCCTCGCTGCTGATCTCCGGCAACGGCGACGTGCTGGAGCCGGAACACGGGTTGATCGCGATCGGCTCGGGCGGCCCCTACGCCCAGTCCGCCGCCCTGGCCCTGATGGAGAATACCGAGCTGGATGCGCGCACGATCGTGGAAAAAGCGCTCAAGATCGCCGGTGATATCTGCATCTACACCAACCACAACTATTCGATCGAAGAGCTCTGATCCGATGTCCGAACTCACTCCCCGCGAGATCGTGAACGAACTGGACCGCTACATCGTGGGCCAGCATGACGCCAAGCGCGCCGTGGCCATCGCCCTGCGCAACCGCTGGCGCCGCATGCAGCTGGAGCCGGGCATGCGTGAAGAAGTGACGCCCAAGAACATCCTGATGATCGGGCCCACCGGCGTCGGCAAGACCGAGATCGCCCGCCGCCTGGCCACCCTGGCCAACGCGCCCTTCGTGAAGGTGGAAGCCACCAAGTTCACCGAAGTGGGCTATGTCGGTAAGGATGTGGAGTCGATCATCCGCGATCTTGCCGATGTCTCGTACAAACTGGTGCGCGACCAGGCCAAGGGCCGAGTGCGCAGCCAGGCCGAAGACGCGGCGGAAGATCGCCTGCTCGACGCCCTGCTGCCGCGGCGCCAGGCCAGCGGCTGGGACGATACCGGCGGCAACGTCACCGCGATCGACAGCGACACCCGCCAGAAGCTGCGCAAGCAGCTGCGCGAAGGCGCGCTGGACGACCGCGAGATCGAGCTGGATTTCGCCATGAACATCGGCGTGGAAATCATGACCCCGCCGGGCATGGAGGAAATGAGCCAGCAGCTGGGCAAGATGTTCCAGAACCTCGGCGGCCAGAAGTCGCAGAAGCGCAAGATGAGCATCCGCCAGGCGCGGCCGCTGCTGGTCGAGGAAGAGGCGGGCAAGCTGCTCAACGACGAGGAACTGCGCAGCCGCGCGGTCGACAGCGCCGAGCAGAACGGCATCGTCTTCATCGACGAGATCGACAAGGTGGCCCAGCGCTCCGAGTGGGGCGGTGCGGGCGTGAGCCGCGAAGGCGTGCAGCGCGACCTGCTGCCGCTGGTCGAGGGCTCCACCGTCTCGACCAAGTACGGCTCGATCAAGACCGACCACATCCTGTTCATCGCCTCGGGCGCGTTCTCGCTGGCCAAGCCGTCGGACCTGATCCCCGAACTGCAGGGCCGCCTGCCCATCCGCGTGGAACTGAGCGCGCTGTCGGTCGACGACTTCAAGCGGATCCTGCGTGAGCCGAACAATGCGCTGACCAAGCAATATGTTGCGCTGCTCAATACCGAAGGCGTGACCCTGGACTTCACCGACTCGGGCATCGACCGCCTGGCCGACGTGGCCTTCCAGGTCAACGAGCGGACTGAAAACATCGGTGCCCGCCGCCTGCACACCGTCATGGAACGGCTCCTGGAGCGCATCTCCTTCGAAGCTGCGGACAAATCCGGCGAAAAATACCTCATCGACGCCGAATATGTCGATAAAAACCTGGCTTCGCTGGTCCAGGACGAGGATCTGAGCCGTTACATCCTCTGAACATCGGAGGGTCCCCCCTCTGCTAAACTATTGACGTATATGGGCAAGGTTATTCATCTCAAAACCAACGGCCAGCGAGCTAACCTGCGCGAAGCGCAGGACAACCAGCAGCTGGTGCGTCTGTGGCGCGGCGAACTCGAACACGGCAGCTTCTGTGGCTACGTGGGCGGAGTCGGCCGCGAGTTCTTCCTCCTGTGGGTCATCGGCGACGGTGTCAGCTACGACGGCATGTACATCATGCGGCATCGCGACATCTCCGAATTCGAGGCGCCGGACAAACATGCCGGCTTCCTCGTGAAGGCACTCGCGATGAAGGGCATCGAACCGACGCCGCCCGCCGACTTCCCGCTCGACGACATCACCCAGGTGGTGAAGGCCGCTGCCGCGCACGCGCCGGTCATCGGCGTGCACGTCGACAGCGAGGACGAGTCCGAGGTCTGCTACATCGGCCGCGTGGTCAGCTTCGAAGACGAAGGCTTCAACATGCAGGAGATCACTCCCGACGCGGAGTGGCTGCGTGAGCCCTCGTTCTTCGCCTGGGACGAGGTGTCGACCATCAGCATGGAAGACGCCTACGCCACGGCGTTGCTGGCGGTGGCCGGCGACCCGCCGCCGCTCGAGCAAGGCACCGGCGACGGCTTCGGCCGCGCCCCATGATGTAACCCGGCAACCGACCCGGCTTATATGATGTAACCCGGCAACCGCCTCCGCTTCTGTGGGAGCCGCTTCAGCGGCGATAGGGTGCTCGCGACAACACGCGCCACCCGTCTCCGTAGGCATCGCCGACAACGTCGGCTCCCACACAAAGCACCCAGCGGTTCATTCCAGCTCCACCAAGGCCACCGGCCCATGCCCCGCCCGCGTCCCCTCGACATCGTTCTCCACTCCGCCTCGCGCATCCTCGAGGTTGCCTTCGATAACGGCGAACGCTTCCGCCTTCCCTGTGAATACCTCCGGGTGAACTCGCCCAGCGCCGAAGTGCAGGGCCATGGCCCAGGGCAGAAGGTGCTGGTGAGCGGCAAACGCAACGTGGGCATCACCGAACTCGAACCCACCGGTCACTATGGCGTGCTGATCCGTTTCGACGACGGCCATGCCACCGGCATCTTCGGATGGGACACGCTGTACGACCTCGGCATCGCTTACGACACGGCCTGGCCCGCCTATCTCGCCGAGCTCGAAGCCAAGGGGCTATCCCGGTAAGGGAGGGCATGCGCATGAAAGCAACATGCGCATGCAAGGCGTATATTTGCGCGCCATCCCGCACTTACCGGCGAACAATGGACGTTCCGCGGTTCCCGATCCGGAGCACCAAGGCATGACGCGTATCGTTGTCGTCGGCAGCATCAACATGGACCTGGTCACGCTCGCCCCGCGCTTTCCCGGGCCGGGCGAAACACTGACCGGGGACCGCTTCCTCACGATCCCCGGCGGCAAGGGCGCCAACCAGGCCGTCGCCTCCGCGCGATTGGGTGCTTCCGTATCGATGGTCGGCTGCGTCGGTGACGACGCGTTCGGCAAGCAGCTCTACGACGGCCTCGTGGCCGAAGGTATCGACGTCACCCACGTGACGCGCGTCGATGGCGTCGGCAGTGGCACGGCGTCCATCACGGTCGCCGGCGGCGAGAACAGCATCGTCGTGGTACCGGCCGCCAATGGCCGTGTCACGCCGGCGCAGGTCGAAGCCGCGCGAAGCATCATCCGCGGCGCGGACGCGGTGCTGGTCCAGCTCGAGATTCCGCTCGATGCCGTCGAGGCCACGTTGCGCATCGCGCACGAGGAAGGCGCTCCGGTCATCCTCAATCCCGCTCCCGCCCAGCGCCTGCCGGTCGAATGGCTGGCGCGCGTGCGCTTCCTCACTCCGAACCAGCACGAGCTCGCCACGGTGCTCGGTGCGGAAGGCGAAACCGATTTCCGCGAACTCATGCGTCGCGCTCCCTGCCCGGTCGTCCTGACCCGTGGCGAGGACGGCGCATGGTTCCGCGACAAGGACGAAGAGCCGCGGCACCAGCCCGGTTTCAAGGTCGACGCGGTGGACAGCACCGGCGCCGGTGACACCTTCAATGCCGCCCTCGCGGTGTACCTCGCCGAGGGACTCGACGAAGCGGTGCGCAAGGCCTGCGCCACCGCCGCGATCGCCGTCTCCCGGCTGGGCGCGCAGGGTGGCATGCCGCGGGCCGACGAGGTCACGGCGTTCCTGGAGACACATCGATGAGACGTAGCGGCCTGCTGCATGCCGAACTCAACCGCGTCATTGCCGCGATGGGCCACACCGACACCCTGGTGATCGGCGACGTGGGCCTGCCGGTGCCGCACGGCGTGCCCTGCATCGACCTGGCGGTGCTGCCGGGCACGCCATCGTTCGCCGCCGTGTTCGAGGCGATCTACGCCGAGCTTGCCGTGGAGAGCGTGACGCTCGCACGCGAAATCCATGCGAAGAATCCTTCGATGGCGGCACTCGGCAAGCGCCTGGCCGACGACGGGCTTGTCGTCGACGAGATCTCGCACGACGATTTTAAACGGCTGGCCGCGCGCGCCGTCGCCGTGGTGCGTACGGGCGAGACCTCGCCGTATGCCAACGTCATCCTCCACGCTGGCGTGACCTTCTGATGGACGCGCCGCTGATCCGGATGCACGACGTCCACAAGGCCTTCGGTCCGGTGAAGGTGCTCGAAGGTGTGGACTTCGAGTTGCTGCCGGGCGAAGTGCATGCCCTCATGGGCGAGAACGGCGCGGGCAAGTCCACCTTGATGAAGATCCTCACGGGGATCTACGCGCCCGACTCGGGTGCGATCGAGGTCGACGGCAAGGCCGTGTCGATCACCACGCCCGCGGATGCCGAGAAGTACGGCATCGCCATCATCCATCAGGAACTCAACCTGATTCCCGCGCTGAGCATCGCGGACAACCTCTTCCTCGGCCGCGAGATCCAGCGCTTCGGCTTGCTCGACCACCGCGCGATGACCCGGCGCGCGCTCGAATGGCTGGCGCGCGTGGGCATGGAGCGACTCGATCCGGGTACGCTCATCGAGCGGCTTTCCGTCGGCCAGCAGCAGATGGTCGAGATCGCGCGAGCACTCGGCCAGAACGCCCGCGTGCTGATCATGGACGAGCCGACGGCCGCGCTGACCGAGCACGAGACCAACACGCTGTTCAAGCTGATCCGCGACCTGCGCGAGCAGGGCACGGGCATCGTCTATGTGTCGCATCGCATGGAGGAGATCTTCGCCCTGTGCGACCGTATCTCCGTATTGCGCGACGGCCACTTCGTCGGCACGCGTCCGGTTCCGGGCCTCGCTTTCGACGAAGTCGTGAAGATGATGGTCGGCCGTACGCTCGACGCGCGCTTCCCCACGCGCACATCGAAGATCGGCGACGTGCGCCTGAAGGTGGAACACATCACCGGCGGCATGGTGCAGGACGTGAGCTTCGACCTTCATGCGGGCGAAGTGCTTGGCGTGGCAGGTCTCCTGGGCGCGGGCCGCACCGAACTGGCGCGCCTGCTGTTCGGCCTGGACAAGCTCGCCAGCGGCAAGGTCACGCTCGACGGCACGGTGGTGACACCGAAGTCGCCGAACGAGGCGATCCACTCCGGCTTTGGCTTCGTCACCGAAGACCGCAAGGCGCAGGGCCTCGTGCTGGACATGAGCCTGCGCGAGAACGTGAGCCTGCCACGCGTACCCGCGCACGCGGGACTCGTCGATCGCCCCGGCGAGAAGAAGCAGACCCGCGGCCTCATCGACGCACTGAAGATTCGAACGCGCGACATGGAACTGGATGTTCGCGCGCTATCGGGTGGTAACCAGCAGAAGGTGGTGCTGGCCAAGTGGCTGGCGCTGAAGCCGCGCGTGCTCATTCTCGACGAGCCCACGCGTGGCGTCGATGTCGGCGGCAAGGCCGAGATCTACCACATCATCAATCAACTCGCGGAAACGGGCGTGGCTGTCCTCATGATCTCTTCGGAACTACCAGAGGTGCTCGCCATGAGCGACCGCATCCTGGTCATGCACGAAGGTCATGCGACCGCCCTGCTCGATGCCCACGGCGCCACCCAGGAAGCCGTGATGACCGCCGCGACCGGAGGCAAGTGATATGACGCTCCAACTCAACTGGAGCCGCGCCGCGACGCTCCTCCAACGCCTCGGCTCGGTGATCGGACTGATCCTGCTTTTCATCGTGCTGTCGATCATGAGTCCGGACTTCCTCACCACGGGCAACCTGCTCACGGTGTTGCGACAGGTCTCGATCAACGCGCTGATCGCGTTCGGCATGACCTTCGTGATTCTCTCCGGTGGCATCGATCTGTCGGTCGGCGCGATCCTGGCGCTCACCGGTGCCGTGGCGGCTGGGCTCATGGCCGCTGGCCACGGCATCGTGCTGGCCGTGGCAGCGGGTCTGTTGCTCGGCCTCCTGCTCGGCGTGATCAACGGCGTGCTGGTCTCGTGGGGCAAGGTCGCGCCCTTCATCGCGACGCTGGGCACGGTGACGCTGCTGCGCGGTGTCACGCTGTCGTACACGCAGGGCAGCCCCATCCCCGTGACCAATCCCAGCTTCGCACTGCTCGGTGGTGGCTACGTGGCCAACCTGATCCCGTTGCCGGTGATCTGGATGTTCATCGCCTTCGCGCTGTGTGGCTTCCTGTTGCGCGGCACGGTGTTCGGCCGTCACGTGGTCGCCATTGGCGGCAACGAGGAAGCGGCCCGCCTCTCCGGCGTACGCATCTCGCCGATGAAACTGGCGATCTATGGCCTGTCCGGTCTTCTCTCGGCCTTCGCCGGCATTGTGCTTACCTCACGCCTGTACTCCGCGCAGGCCACGGCCGGTGCCGGTTACGAGCTGGACGCCATTGCCGCCGTGGTGCTGGGCGGTACCAGTCTCTCCGGTGGCCGCGGCTGGCTGTTCGGCACGCTGGTTGGCGCATTGCTGATCGGCTTCCTGAACAACGGCCTCAACCTGCTCGGCGTAAGCTCTTTCTACCAGCAGGTGGTGAAGGGCATCGTCATCCTGATCGCCGTCCTGCTCGACAGGCGGTAGTAATAACAACGAGGAAACACACCATGCGCAAACTGACATTCCTCGCCGCAGCCGCGGCCACGCTCCTCGCGGCCTGCTCGCAACAAGGTCCGGGCGAATCCGCCCCGGCGGCTGGCGCCACAGCCGGTGGTGCCGCACCTTCCGGCACGCCGGTGGTCGGCCTCGCGCTGTCGACGCAGAACAATCCGTTCTTCGTCGAACTGAAGGACGGCGCACAAAAGGCCGCGAAGGACGCGGGCGTGCAGCTCGTCATCGTCGACGCGCAGGACGATCCGGCACGCCAGATCTCCAGCGTGGAAGACCTGATCCAGAAGCGCGTCTCCGTGATCCTGCTGAACCCGACCGATTCCTCCGCGCTGGCCGGCGCCGTGCAGTCCGCGCAACGCGCGAACATTCCGGTCATCACGCTGGACCGTGGCGTCGATGGCGCCGACGTCGCCTCGCATATCGCCTCGGACAACATCGCCGGCGGCAAGATGGCAGCCGATTACCTGGCCAAGGCACTTGGCGGCAAGGGCAACATCATCGAGCTGCAGGGTGTGGCCGGAACGTCCGCGGCGCGCGAGCGCGGCAAGGGCTTCGACGACCAGATCGCCACCACGGGCATGAAGATCGTCGCGCAGCAGCCGGCTAACTTCGATCGCGCACAAGGCCTCTCGGTCAGCGAGAACCTGCTCCAGGGCAACAACGACGTCCAGGCGATCTTCGCCCAGAACGACGAGATGGCCCTCGGCGCAGTGCAGGCCCTGGCCGGCAAGAACAAGAAAGTGCTGGTGGTCGGCTTCGACG
>DATNJP010000282.1:0-2657 GCA_035603855.1 Luteibacter sp.
CCAGCCTTGTGTATGCCAGCCTTGTGTAGGCCAGCCTGTTGTAGGCCAGCCTGTTGTGGGAGCCGCTTCAGCGGCGATCCCGCGGCAGCGGGCCGGATTTCCGGCAAGGCCATATCGCCGCTGAAGCGGCTCCCACAGAAGCGCGTCCCGCTGAGGCGGCTCCCGCTGAAGTGGCCCCCACAGTCGATGGGTCCTACATTCCCCCTCAAGTCCCTGCGGCAGTGGCCGATACCCCATGGGAAGGGGTCCCGAACCGCCGATCCGATCCGCCGTGGGAACGACATGAACCAGCAAGCCAACACCGCCAGCGCCGCGTCCGACGAGGCCGCGCAGTACCTCACCGTCAACCTCGGTAACGAGGAATACGGCGTCGATATCCTCGCCGTTCGCGAGATCCGTGGCTGGACCCCGGTCACGCGCATCCCGCAGGCACCGTCCTATGTTCTGGGCGTGCTGAACCTGCGTGGCGCCATCGTCCCCGTGCTCGACCTGCGCCTGCGCTTCGGCCTCGATCGCGAGGAATACACCGCCACCACCGTCTGCGTGATCGTGATGGTCGCCGGCCGCCAGTTTGGCGTCGTGGTGGACGCGGTGTCCGATGTGGTCGAAGTCATTCCCAGCGCCGTCCGTCCCGTGCCTGACATGGGCACGACGGTCGACACCGAATACCTGAAGGGCCTGACCTCCGTCGGCGAGCGCATGGTGTTGCTCCTCGACGTGGATCGCCTCCTGCAACCGCAGGATGCCCAGATGCTCGAGGCCGCCCTGGCCTCCTCGGAAGTAAAAGCCGTCGCCTGAGCTTACGAATGCCGGACGGCCAGGGGCCGTCCCGGTATGTGATGCCCGGTTTGCCTTTGCCGCTCTTTGCCGATTGGAATCGTGATGAAGAAGTTCAAGTTCAAAGTACCCGCACTTACCGTCCGTGGTCGCCTCTACAGCGTCCTTGGCCTGCTCACGCTCATGCTCCTGGGTGGCGCGGCCGTCGGCCTGGGTGCGATGCACTTCCAGAACGAAGGCATGCGCCAGATCTACGAAGAGGAGCTTGCTCCGTCGGAGATGCTGACCCGCATCAACACGAATTCGCTGATGTCCTTCATCGTGCTCGGCGAAGCGGCGGCGAAGATCAGCAATGCCGACCAGGTCAAGCAGAAGGTCGACGAGTTCCAGAAGTACCAGAAGGAACTCGAGGCGCTGAAGGCCGACTTCATCAAGGTGCCGATGTCCGCCGACGTCAAGAAGCTCTACGACAAGTGGCAGGCCACCAACGACGATTACAACCAGGCCAAGTCGGACATGGTCGATGCGCTGAACCAGAAGGACGAGGGCGCGTCCGACGTGCTCGAACTCCAGGTTCGCCCGCTGCTGATGGATCGCCAGACCCAGCTCAGCAAGCTCATCGAAGCCAAGCGTGACGAAGCCGAAGCCATCTACGCGAAGGAAACGGCGCAGTACAAGACGATCCGCGCGCTGAGCATCACCGCGCTGGCCGTCGGCCTGTTCGTCTGCCTACTGATCGCTGTCCTTGTGGTGCGCTCGATCATCCGCACGCTGGCACAGACGGTCGCCGTCGCGCACCAGATCGCCGAAGGCAAGCTGGGCCACGACGTGCAGGTCACCCGCAACGACGAACTGGGCCAGCTGCAGGGTGCGTTCCGCGCCATGGACGATCGCCTCAGCGCCATCGTCTCCGAAGTGCGCCACGGTTCGGGCTCGGTCAGCACGGCCGCGCAGCAGATCTCGCGTGGCAACGACGACCTTTCGCAGCGCACGCAGGAACAGGCCTCGAGCCTGGAAGAAACCGCCTCGTCGATGGAGGAAATGACCTCCACCGTGAAGCAGAACGCAGAGAATGCCAGCCACGCCAACCAGCTGGCCCGCGGTGCACGCGAGCAGGCCGAGCGCGGTGGCGAAGTCGTCGCGCAGACGGTCGTCGCCATGCGCGAGATCAACAGCTCCAGCAAGAAGATTTCCGACATCGTCAGCCTGATCGACGAGATCGCCTTCCAGACCAACCTGCTGGCGCTCAACGCCGCGGTGGAAGCGGCACGTGCGGGCGAGCAGGGCCGTGGCTTCGCCGTGGTGGCCACCGAGGTGCGCAACCTCGCCGGCCGTTCGGCGAATGCGGCCAAGGAGATCAAGGGCCTGATCAACGACAGCGCGAACAAGGTCAAGGCCGGTTCCGAGCTGGTCGACCAGTCGGGCAAGGCGCTGGCCGAGATCGTCGACAGCGTGAAGAAGGTCACCGACATCGTTGCCGAGATTGCCGCGGCCAGCCACGAACAGTCCGCCGGTATCGACCAGGTCAACCACGCCGTGCTGCAGATGGACGAAATGACCCAGCAGAACGCCGCCCTGGTGGAAGAGGCTGCCGCCGCCGCGCGTGCGATGCAGGAGCAGGCTGGCGAGCTTTCGCGCCAGGTCGGCTTCTTCCGCTTCGGCAACGAGGCTGAGGCCGCCGTGGCGGTAACCAGCCCCGTGGTCCGTGCCAACGCCCAGGCGAACGAAGTCAGCGCCATCCTCGAGGCGGTGCGGCAGTCGCAGCCGGCGCGTGCCACGCGCGCGGCCGAGACGGCCGACAGTGGCGCCTGGAAGGAATTCTAAGTGAGTGCCCGCCCCGTGGATGACGGCGATCCCGCCGCGCTCCCGGGCGTGGGCGG
>DATNJP010000283.1:0-20200 GCA_035603855.1 Luteibacter sp.
TCCCTTGTACGTACACGGGGTGCTCGAAGTCGTATCCGTATCCTAACAACCTGCATGATCACATTCTCAGTGCGCACAAAAACGTCCGTTTTTCGTGTGACGCGCCAGGGTGCAAACGTACGACGACGACCCGCAGCAACCTCATCACGCACAGGAAGAAAGAGCACCCTCAATAGAACCCAGGCGCGTCCGCACGTTCAGAATGCAGGCAATACCGCGCCGCCGTAGTTCTTCTCGATGAAGGCCTTCACTTCCGGCGAGGTGAGCGCCTTGGCCAGCTTCTGCACGCGCGGATCGTCCTTGTTGTCCGGGCGCGAGACGAGGAAGTTCACGTAGGGGGAGTCCTTGTCCTCGATCAACAGCGCGTCCTTCACCGGGTTGAGCTTCGCGGCAAGCGCGTAGTTCGTGTTGATGAGGGCGAGGTCCACTTCGCCGAGCACGCGTGGCAGCATGGCGGCCTCGAGTTCGCGGAACTTGAGGTTCTTCGGATTGCTGGTGACATCCTTGAGCGTGGCAAGGCGGTCTTCCGGGTTCTTCAGCGTGATCAGCCCGTGCTTGGCCAGCAGCAGCAAAGCGCGGCTGTTGTTGCTGGGATCATTCGGGATCACGACGTTCGCGCCATCGGGAAGCTGGTCGATCGACGTGTACTTGCGAGAATAGGCGCCGAAGGGCTCGATGTGCACGCCGACCACCTTCACCAGGGTGGTGCCGCGTTCCTTGTTGAACGCGTCGAGATAGGGGCCGGTCTCGAAGAAGTTCACGTCGAGCTGCTTCTGCGCCACCTGCATGTTCGGTTGCACGTAGTCGGTGAAGACCCTGACCTCGATATTGACGCCCTGCTGGGCAAGCAGGGGCTTGATCTCCTTGAGGATTTCCGCGTGCGGTACCGGTGTGGCCGCCACCGTCAGCGTGACCGCGGCGGGACCGCCTTCCTTGCCACCGCCGTTATCGCCCGAACAGCCCGCGACCAGCAGGGCGAGGGCGGCGGCGAGGGGGAGCAGGTACTTCTTCATGGCAGGTCCGGCGTTTATGTTGCGGTGCGACAGCATAGACGTCCATACCGCTGGATGCAAAGCCGTCCAAATCCTCGTTCAGCGACGGCTATAGCGGGTGACGAGGCGGTCGCCGAGCGACTGCAGTATCTGCACCAGCACCACGAGCAACGCCACCGTGACCAGCATGTAGTCGGGCTTGTAGCCGTTATAACCGTACTGGTAGGCCAGGGCGCCAAGGCCGCCGGCTCCCACGATGCCGCCCATGGCCGTATAGCCCACGAGGGCGACCGCCGTGACGGTGGTACTCGCGATCAGCCCCGAGCGGGCCTCGGGCAGCAGCACGCGGGTGACGATCTGGCCTGTCGTGGCGCCCATGGCCTGGCTGGCCTCGATCACGCCCCGGTCGACTTCACGCAGCGCGGTCTCGACAAGACGGGCGAAGAAGGGAGCGGCACCGATCACCAGCGGCACGATGGCGCCACGGATACCGATACTGACGCCCGTGATGGCCTGGGTGACGGGGATGAGCAGGATCATCAGGATGATGAAGGGAATCGAACGCAGCACGTTCACGACGAGCGAAAGCACGCCATAGAGCCTGGGCTTCGCATGCAACTGGCCGCGCGCGGTGAGAAACAGCCAGACGCCGAGGGGAAGTCCGAGGACGATCGTGAAGAGCAGCGATCCACCGAGCATCAGCAAGGTGTCGATGCAGGCCTGGCCGATCTCGGCCCAGTCGATGTTGGGGAACAGGGTCTGCATGGGGCTCACGGGGCCACCTCTTCGATATCGACGCCGGCGGCACGGATCTGGACGAGCGCGTCGTCGAGGCGTTCACCGTGCATGGCCAGGGTCAACTGGCCGTACGGCACGTCCTTGATCCGATCGACGCGGCCGGAAAGGATGTTGTACTCCACACCCGTGTCGCGCACGACGCGCGAGAGCAGGGGCGAGTACGTCGCATCGCCACGGAACGACAGGCGGAACAGCTTGCCGTCGATGCCGGGGAATTCCGGGCCGCGGCCTTCGCGGTGATCGGCCTCGGCAACGAAACGGCGCGTCGTCGGGTGTTGCGGATGCAGGAACACATCCGCGACACCGCCCAGCTCCACCACGCTACCGCCATCGAGCACGGCGACGCGATCGCAGACACGACGGATCACGTCCATCTCGTGCGTGATCAGGACAATGGTGAGGCCAAGCTTGCGGTTGATGTCGGCGAGCAGCTCGAGCACGGACGCGGTGGTCTGCGGGTCGAGCGCGCTGGTAGCTTCGTCGCAGAGCAGGATCGATGGACGGTTGGCCAGTGCGCGTGCGATGCCCACGCGCTGCTTCTGGCCGCCCGACAACTGAGCGGGATACTTGCGTGCGTGTGTCGTCAACCCGACCAGTTCGAGCAGTTCCGCGACGCGTGCGTCGATCGCCGCGTTGTCGGCACCGCCTTGCAGGCGCAACGGGAAGGCGACGTTGTCGGCCACCGTGCGCGAGGAGAGCAGGTTGAAGTGCTGGAAGATCATGCCGATGCCGGAGCGCAGCTTGCGCAGTTCAGCGCCTTCCGCACCCGTGACATCGCGCCCGTCGATGAACACCTTGCCCGCAGTGGGCCGTTCCAGCAGGTTGATGAGCCGCAGCAGGGTGGATTTACCGGCACCGGAATGACCGATGATGCCGAAGACCTCGCCTGCTTCGATCGTGAGATCGATCGGCTGCAAGGCGGGTACGAGCGCTCCATCCACACGGTAGGACTTGGACGCGGCGGCGAAACGGATCACTGGCTTGGCTCTCCAGCCGGAAAGACGTCCATGGTATCCGAACCCGGGGCAGGGACGGCGCACCCGGCGTAGACTTGGCGTCATCCACCACGAAGGAATGCGCATGGCCAGCATCTACGATTTCACCGCCCGCGACATCGATGGCAATGAGCGCTCGCTCGCCGATTTCCGTGGCAAGGCGCTCCTGGTCGTCAACGTGGCGTCCAAGTGCGGCTTCACCCCGCAGTACAAGGGGCTGGAAGAACTGCAGAAGACCTGGCACGACCGCGGATTCGAGGTGCTGGGGTTTCCCTGCGACCAGTTCGGCCACCAGGAGCCAGGCGACGAGGCGGAGATCCGCAATTTCTGTTCGCTGACCTATGACGTGAGCTTCCCGATGTTCTCGAAGGTCGAGGTCAACGGCGACAACGCGCACCCGCTCTACCGCTGGCTCAAGGCGGAGAAGAAAGGCCTGCTCGGCACCGAGGGCATCAAGTGGAACTTCACCAAGTTCCTGATCGACCGCGACGGCCAGGTCGTCGAGCGTTACGCGCCGACGGACACGCCGGAGAAGATCGGCAAGGACTTGCCGAAGGTGTTGGACTAAGCCCTTACAACCGCTCCGTCGCCTCGGCCAGCATCACCGCGATGGCATCCACGTCCGCAGATGCCGTTGGCACGGGCTCGGCGCTGTTCGCTGGCGGCCGGTAGTTATTGAGGAGTATGGCGAACGCCAGCCGCTGGCCGCGCTTCGTCGTGACGTAACCTGCCAGCGCGTTCACGAAGTCCATGCTGCCCGTCTTCGCCACGACCGTGCCCGTGGCAGCGGTATCGCGCATGCGGTGGGCGAGCGTACCGTCGACGCCGGCCACGGGAAGCAAGCCGCGCCACGTCGCCGCCATCGGCGATGCATCCATCAGGACCAACAAGTGGGCAAGCGAAGCGGCCGTCGTGAGGTCGTGGCGCGAAAGACCGGTGCCTTCATCCATCATGGCCGACGACGGACCGATGCCGCGTGCGGCCAACCAGGCAGCCAGCGCATGCGCGGCGCGATCCTCCGCGCGTGGTGCAGGATCTTCCGATGCGAGGCCGGTGAGCAGAAAGACGCTTTGCAGGTAGAGGTTCTGCGAACGTTTCAGTCCTCCGCGCAACACGTCGAGCAAAGGCGGCGAAGGGAACGACGCAAGCGTCTCACCTGTGGGCGCGGCTACCGGCCATAGCACGCTGCGCGCTTCACCTTCCACGCGGATCCCTTGGCGTTCGAGCGCCGACTGCAGACGCCGCGCCGCCGTCAGTGCGGGATCGGGAATGGAGAGGCGGGAGCGGCGTGCGGCGCTTCCTTCGGCGACGCCACCAAGGACATGCAGGGTCGACGTTCCCGGTGGCCGGTAAAGCTCCAGCGCCTTGGCGGGCTGCATGGCCAGAGTGATCGCCGCGTCCTCGGGCGTGACGTCGACCGCGCCATGGGCCGCACCCGCGGAAACCGACGCGGTCATCGTGTTTTCGTCGATGTCCAGGCCGCCGGCCTGTGCGCCGTAATAGGCCTGCAGGTCCGACGCCTCCCAGCCGCTGCCGACAGGCGGTCCCTGGAACACGGTGTCGTCGCCGACGATGCCGCCATCGATGCGGCGGAGGCCGCGCTCGTGGAGCTGCGTGGCGATGGCGTCCGCCCAGTCGCTGCCGGTAAGGGTGGGGTCGCCGCGACCGCGCAGGACCAGTGGGCCACGCAGCCGTCCATTGCGAACCTCTCCCGCCGCGACGGCATCGGTGTGGGTGCGGTACTCGGGGCCGAGCCGGTCAAGGGCGAACGCGGCCGTGTAGAGCTTGGCGGTCGAGGCGGGGAGCAACAGCCGGCCGGCGTCGTGGCTGTATACCGTGTGGCCGTCGTCCAGCGAGACCACGGCGATGCCCCAGGAAGCGGCGGCGAAGCGCGGTTGGGCCAGGTGCTGGTCGATGCGCGTGGCGAGCGTTGGAGTTGAGGCGAGGCGCTGGTCACTTCGTCCAGCCTGCGCCTCGGTCTGAGCGACGCCCGCTAACGGAACCAGGAGCAAGACCAGGCCTGCGACAGTACGGCGGCGCCATGCGCGGCTCAAACCGCTTCCCGCCCTTCGATGGGCAGGCTCACCGGCAGACCTCACGCATTTCACCCCAGCCAAGACGGCTGGCCCTTGTCGAGGAAGGCCGAGAGGCCGTCCTGTCCTTCCGCCGAGACGCGCAGGCGGGCGATGAGCGCGGCGTTGTCGGCGTCGACCTTTTCCATCGCCGCCGGCTCCATGCCTCCCATGCCCAGGGCGAGGCGCTTGGCTTCGCGTTGCGCCACGGGACCGCCCTTGGCGAGCAGGCCGAGCACGCGCTCGACGGCGGCATCGAGTTCCTCGGCGGGAACCACGTCGTGCACCAGGCCCATCGCCAGGCCGGCGGCCGCCCCGAAGACCTCGCCGGTGATGAACAGCCGGCGCGCCTGGCGCAGGCCGATGGCGGCGATGACGTACGGCGAGATCACGGCCGGCACCAGCCCGAGCTTCACCTCGGACAGGGCGAACTTCGCCCCGTCGGCGGCGACTGCGATGTCGCAGCAGGCGATCAGGCCGACGCCACCGCCGAACGCCGCGCCGTTCACGCGGGCGACGGTCGGCTTCGCAAGGAATTGCAGGCGTCGCATCAGCGTCGCCAGACGCAGCGAATCCTCGCGATTCTCGGCTTCCGAGGCCTGCGCCATGCCGCGCATCCAGCGGAGGTCGGCACCGGCGGAGAAGCTGGCACCGGCGCCAGTGAGGACCACGGCCCGCACGGAGTCATCGGCCTCGACGGTATCGATGGCGGCGGTGAGGTCCGCGATCAGCCCGTCGTCGAACGCGTTGTGCACCTCGGGGCGGTTCATCACGAGGCGGGCGACGTTGCCCTCACGGATCAGTTCGACGGCTGACATGGCGGAACTCCTGTTTCGAGGCCGCCGATCATAAACGCTGGCCCGTCATGAAAGGTTCCCGACACTTCCCCGGTCCACTGTCCATGCGGTTTCGGCAGGGCGGCGATTCATAGGCATCCCGTTGGATGCAGCCCTCCCGTTAAAGGCATACAATGCGAACAGTTCTTATTTGAGTAAGCCCAGTGCGCCTCTCAGACGCGCCGAAAGGTGCCCAAGCCGTGGTCCAGTCCGTATCCGATGCACATCCCGCCGATCCGATCGCGCAACGCCTGCGCGATCTCGGCTTCGTCGCCGGCGAGCCGGTTCGACTGGTGGCGCGCGGCCCCCTTGGCGGCGATCCGCTGCTGATCCAGATCGGTTCCACGCGCTTCGCCCTGCGCAAGACCGAGGCGGCCCGGGTGGAAGTCTTCGTGGGTGGTGCCGCATGAGCGCCACCGCGATGCGCATCGCCCTGGTCGGCAACCCCAACTGTGGCAAGACCGCGCTGTTCAACCAGCTGACCGGCGGCCGGCAGAAAGTGGCCAATTACGCCGGCGTCACCGTCGAGCGGAAGGAGGGGCGTTTTGTCGCACCTTCGGGCCGTACGCTGCACATCCTCGACCTTCCCGGCGCGTACAGCTTCGACGCGACCAGTCCCGACGAGGCGATCACCCGTGACGTCTGCTACGGCCGTTACCCCGGCGAAGAAGCGCCCGACCTGATCGTCTGCGTGGCCGATGCGACCAACCTGCGCTTGCACCTGCGCTTCGTGCTCGAGGTACGCCGTCTCGGCCGTCCGGTGGTGCTGGCACTCAACATGATGGACGCGGCACGTCGTCGCGGCATCGTCATCGACGTCGAACAGCTCTCGGCGCGCCTGGGCGTACCCGTGGTCGAAACGATCGCGGTGAAGCGGGGCGGCGCGAAGGCGCTGATGGAACGCATCGACGCCAGCGTACCGAGCGTCACGCCCACCGCCATCGACGAAGCGAGCGTGGAGCAGTTGCACGCGGAAGTGCGCGCCATCCTCGCCGACACCGTGAAGCTGCCGCGCGATACCGTGGCCGTGGACGACGCGATCGACCGTTGGGTGCTGCATCCGGTGTTCGGGCTGGCGATCCTCGCCACGCTGATGTTCTTCATCTTCCAGGCGGTGTTCTCCTGGGCGCAGCCGGTGATGGATGGCATCGAGGCGGGCATCGCCGCGCTGGGCAGCGCCGTCACGGGCTTCCTGCCCGCGGACAGCGCGCTGCATAGCCTGCTCAACGACGGCGTGTTCGCCGGCCTGGGTGCCGTGCTGGTGTTCCTGCCGCAGATCCTGATCCTGTTCCTTTTCATCCTCGTGCTCGAGGAATCCGGCTACCTGCCGCGTGCGGCCTTCCTGCTCGACAAGATGATGTTCCGCGTGGGGCTGACGGGCAGGGCGTTCATTCCGCTGCTGTCGAGCTTCGCCTGCGCGATTCCCGGCATCATGGCCACGCGCAGCATCCAGGATCCGCGCGATCGCCTTACCACGATCCTCGTCGCGCCGTTGATGACCTGCTCCGCGCGACTGCCGGTGTATACGCTGCTGATCGCGGCCTTCATTCCGGACCATACGGTGTGGGGCGTGTTCAACCTGCAGGGCATCGTGCTGTTCACGCTGTACTTCGCGGGCATCTTCAGCGCGCTGCTGGTGGCGTTCGTGATCAAGCGCCTGCGCAAGGACAAGAGCGAGCACGCGCTGATCATGGAGCTGCCTTCGTATCGCCTGCCCAACGTGCGCGACATCGCGCTGGGCCTGTGGGAGCGTGCGCTGATCTTCCTTAAGCGCGTGGGTGGCATCATCCTCGCCCTCACCGTGCTGCTGTGGTTCCTGTCCAGCTTCCCGGGGCCGCCGCCGGGTGCGACCCAGCCGGCCATCGATTACAGCATCGCCGGGCGCCTCGGCCGCATGCTCGAATATGTCTTCTCGCCGATCGGCTTCAACTGGCAGATCTGCGTGGCCCTGGTGCCCGGTCTGGCCGCGCGCGAAGTGGCCGTGGCGGCCCTCGGTACCGTCTATGCGATGTCGGGCAGCGATGATGCCGTGGCCTCGCAGTTGGGCCCGCTTATCGCGCACCAGTGGTCGCTGGCCACCGCGCTTTCCCTGCTGGCGTGGTACGTGTTCGCGCCGCAGTGCATGTCGACGCTGGCGGTCATCCGCCGCGAAACCAATTCCTGGCGTAACGTCGCGGTGGCGGCCGGCTATCTGTTCGGCCTGGCTTATCTCGCTTCGCTCGCCACCTATCAGATCGCGAGGGCGCTCTCATGAGCACGTTCGAACTGGTCCAGGGCGCGATCATCGCCCTTGTCGTCGCGGCAAGCGCCTTCGTGGCCTTCCGCAAGCTGCTGCCGAAGACATCGACGCGCGTGATGGCACGGGTCTCCGCCAGCCTGAACCGGCAGGGGCGCGCGGGTGTCGTGCGCTCCCTCGGCCGCAAGCTTCAGCCGGCCGCGGCGACGGGAAGCTGTGGCGACGGCTGCGGTTCCTGCGGGAGCTGCGGCCCGGCCGCGCCTCGCACCGAAGCCCAGCCGCTGCATTTCAAGCCGCGTCATTGAGGCGCTGCGGGTAGGTCCGAAGCCAGGTGGCAAGTCCTCACCCTGTGAGGAAGCCAGCGCCCCCCCTGTGGGAGCCGCTTCAGCGGCGATGGGGGTGCGACCACCTTGCCCGCTGCCGCGGGATCGCCGCTGAAGCGGCTCCCACACTTTGCAGCACATTGGCGGGCATCGCCGCTGAAGCGGCTCCCACATTTTTTTGTCTGTTACTCGGGTGTTTCGGGGTCGGGGGGGCTTTGCTTGCGCTTTCGGCGCAGGGTCCACCAGCTTACTGACAGGTTGATGGCGAACCAGGCGCCGATCAGTGCCAGGGGCCATGCGATCACGGCTGGCCAGAGGATCGCGACGATCGTCAGCACGCATGCCGTGACGGCGCCGGCCAATAGCGGACCGGTTTCCGTATCTCCCAACACACGATGCTGCGTGATTGCCGCACCGACCGTATTCGCGATGCGCAACGCGCCGGCTGCCGCGCGGCTCGAGCTGCCGCCGGTATGGCGTGGACGGGGAGGGCGCGGCGAACGGCTGCGCAGGCGCTCGTTGCCGGAGCGCCAACGCTTGCCGCGCAGCAGGATTTCCGTCGCGTTCTCCAGGTCGGCCTCGTAGCGCTCGGCCAGTTGCGTGGCGAAACCCGCATCTTCGATGGCGACATCGATCTCGCGATTGCTCAGCCAGCTGGCGATGTTGAGGTTGGACGAGCCCACGCGCGCCCAGCGGTTATCAGCGACAGCGGTCTTCGCATGCAGCATCGAGCCGTTCCACTCGAACACGCGGATGCCGGCCTTCAGCAACGGGCGATAACCCGAACGCGACATGCCGGCCACCATCGGGATATCGCTCGTGCCCGGCACGAGCAGGCGCACGTCGACGCCATCGCGCGCGGCGGCCGACAAGGCCTGCACGTACGGCGCCACGCCGACGAAATACGCGTCGGTAAGCCACAGGGTTTTCCGCGCCATGGCGGCGACCATCTGGTCGAGACGGTACATGCCCGCCGTGCTCGGATGTGTGGCGATCACGCGCAGCGAGACGTCACCGGCATCGGGGTTCACGATGGGCTGCACGCGCTCGTCGTCGGGCAGGGGCTCGCCGGCTTCGCGCCAGCTGTCGACGAAGGCCAGTTCGATCTCGGCGACGGCCGGTCCGCGCAGGGCCACGCCCGTGTCGCGCCACGGCGGCACGTTGCGGTCCGGGTCGCCCAGCCATTTCTCGCTCAGGCAGACGCCGGAGAGAAAGCCTTTTTCGCCGTCGACCACGAGCACCTTGCGGTGGTCGCGGCTCACCCACCCGAACGAGCTTCCGAAACGGGGCGGGTTGTAGATGCGTACCTGGCCACCGGCTTCGCGCAGCGGCTTCCAGAATGACGAGCGCGACTGGCCCAGGCAGCCCACCCAGTCGCCGATCACGGCGACGAAGACGCCCGCCTGGGCCCGCTCGACCAGGGCGTCGCGGAAGGCGCGGCCGATACGGTCGTCTCGGATGATGTAGTTCTCGAGGAAGACGTGCCGGCGGGCGCCTTCGATCGCCGCCAGCCACGCGTCGTAATGCGCCTGCGCGTCGATCAGCAGCTCGACGGCGTTGCCGCCGATCAACGGGGCCCCGGCGCTGCGGCTCAGGGCTTGCTCGGCAAAAAGGCGGTTGGTGAATCCGGTGGGGCGTTGGCGGGCATTCATGGGGCGAGTGTATCGGCCCCAATGGGGGTGGAAACAGTTGGTCATACCAATGCGCTAAAATGGGTCGCTATGACCGAAGACCATTCCAGCCGCCCGCGTCCCGCGGAAGCCGGTGCCCGCCGTCCCAGCACGGGAGTCCTGATCGACCGCGTTCAGGTCGGCGGCAGCGCGCCGATCGTCGTCCAGTCGATGACCAATACCGATACCGAGGACCCGGTCTCCACCGCGAAGCAGGTGGCGGAGCTGGCTCGCGCGGGGTCCGAACTGGTCCGCATCACCGTGAACACGCCCGCGGCGGCGGCAGCCGTGCCGCGCATCCGCGAGCGCCTGGACATGATGGGCGTCTCGGTGCCGCTGATCGGCGACTTCCACTACAACGGCCACCAGTTGCTCGAAGGCGAGCCCGCGTGCGCCGAAGCGCTGGCGAAGTACCGCATCAATCCCGGCAACGTCGGCTTCGGCAAGAAGAAGGATTCGCAGTTCGCCTCGATCATCGAGATGGCGATCCGCTACGACAAGCCGGTGCGCATCGGCGCCAACTGGGGATCGCTCGACCAGTCCATGGTCGCGGCCCTGATGGACGAAAACGCCACGCGCGCCCACCCATGGGACGCCGGGCATGTCGCGCGTGAAGCATTGATCCGCTCGGCACTGGATTCCGCCGCGCGCGCGGAAGACCTCGGCCTCGCGCGTGAACGCATCATCCTGTCCTGCAAGGTGTCCGGCGTGCAGGAACTGATCGCCGTCTATCGCGACCTCGCCCGTCGTGGCGACTACGCGCTGCACCTGGGCCTCACCGAGGCCGGCATGGGCTCGAAGGGCATCACGGCTTCCAGCGCGGCGCTGGGCGTGTTGTTGCAGGAAGGCATCGGCGACACCATCCGCATCTCGCTGACGCCGGAACCGGGCCAGTCGCGCACGGCCGAAGTCATCGTGGCGCAGGAACTGCTGCAGACGATGGGCCTGCGTGCCTTCACGCCGCTGGTGACTGCATGCCCCGGCTGCGGACGCACCACCAGCGAGTTCTTCCAGGAACTTGCGAAAACCGTGCAGGGTCACGTGCGCGAGCAGATGCCCGTGTGGCGCGTGAAGTACGACGGCGTGGAAAACCTCACGCTTGCGGTGATGGGTTGCGTGGTGAACGGTCCGGGTGAATCCAAGCACGCGAACATCGGTATCTCGCTGCCGGGCAATGGCGAGGCACCATCGGCACCCGTCTTCATCGATGGCGAGAAAGCCATGACGTTGCGCGGCGACAACATCGCCAACGAGTTCGTCGCGATCCTCGACAACTACGTCGAAACCCATTATGCCGCCCGCGGCGACTGACCGTCACGCCTTGCATGCGGATCCACCTGTCACCATGACGGGTGGACCTACCCGCAGGAGAAAGGCATGGCACACGCGGTACCGAACCTGACCCTCAACGACGGCCGCAGCGCACCGCAGCTCGGCTTCGGTGTGTTCCAGATTCCCGACGCGGAAACCGCCGAGGCCGTGGCCTCCGCGCTCTCCGCCGGCTACCGTTCCATCGACACGGCGGCCATCTACAAGAACGAAGCGGGCGTACGCCAGGGCATCGAACGCTCCGGCGTGCCGCGTGGGGAAATCTTCCTCACCACCAAACTATGGAACGCGGAGCAGGGCTTCGACGAAACCCTGCGCGCTTTCGACGCCAGCATCGCGAAGCTCGGCACGGACTACGTCGACATGTACCTCATCCACTGGCCGACGCCGAAGCGCGACCGCTACGTGGATACGTGGAAGGCCTTCATCCGCCTGCGCGACGAGGGGCGCATCCGCTCCATCGGTGTGTCGAATTTCCAGCCGGCCCACCTCGACCGCATCGTCAAGGAAACCGGCGTGGTGCCGGTGGTCAACCAGATCGAACTGCATCCGGATTTCACCCAGCGCGACGTGGTCGCCGCCAACGCGAAACATAAGGTCATCACCGAGGCGTGGAGCCCGCTGGGCCAGGGTGGCGACCTGCTGAAGAACGCGACGCTGGTGCAGATCGCGAAGAAGCACCGCAAGTCCGCTGCGCAGGTGGTGCTGCGCTGGCATGTGCAGCTCGGTCACATGGTGATCCCGAAATCCGTCACGCCGGAGCGCATCGCGTCCAACATCGACGTGTTCGACTTTGAACTGTCCGCCGACGAGATGAAGGCGATCGACGCCCTGGACGCGGGCAATCGCATGGGTCCGGATCCGGATCAGTTCAACTGATTCACGGGTCCATCGTCACGTCGATCTCGACGGGATAAGGCGCCGGTGCCTTCGGAGGCACCGGCAGCGTCCACGCCGCGAACTGGCCCGCGAAACAACGGGCCACCGGTGTCGCCGGACGCACGTCCACATCGGTCGAACGGCCGTCCGTACCCACGTTGGCGACCAGCGTGAACGGCTGCTTGTCCGCCGGGGCGTTGCTGGCGATGCAGTCCTTCAGCGCATCCGTGGCAGGGTTGCCGATGCGGTCCCACATGGCCGACTGCCACGCCTTGCCCTCCGCCTTCAGTTCCAGGGCTTTCGCGGTGTGCACGCGACCGTCGAAACCATCACCGGCGGCCAGCGCGAGGGCGAGTGCAAGCAGCATCGGATGTCTCCGTGGAGGGAAGGGGCGAGCCTAGCAGGCACGCATCGACTTCACACGTAGGGCGCTAGCGTCGTGGGAACCGAAGTGCACTCCGGAGGCTCTATGCGTCCTTCTGTCCCGTTCGTCATGTCACTGTGTCTCCTGGCCGCGCCGATGGCATTCGCGCAAACGACGCCGACCGCGCCAGCCGCTGCCAACCCTGCCAACAAGCCTTTACCGGTCACCGCGCCGGCGCGGGCGACGACGGCGATCCCGGCCGGCACCGTACAGACCAATCCCGCCGCCGCACCCCTGCATCCGGCATCCAGTGCCGGTGCCACGGAACGCGGGCTGGCCCCGGTGGAGCCCGGTCGCCCCGGGATCACCAACCAGGTGCAGGACGCCAACACCAACGGCCGCGACGCACAGGGTCACGTACTGGACCCGCATGGCAACCCGGTGGGGCAAAAACCTGCGCCCGCGACGACCCGATAAGCGCTTTGCGACGGTCCGTCGGGTCGCACGCTCTTGCGCCGGTGCGCTACCATCCGGCGGATGCCGTACCGCGTGGGGGTGAGGATGAAACGAGCGATTGCCGTGGCCGTGATCACGGTCGGAATCGCCGGGTGTCAGGGCATGGCGTCGAAGATCGCCAGGCTCAACGTGGGCACGCAGCGCGACGAGGTCATCGAGCACCTCGGTCCCCCCGATTCCGACCGCAACATCGTCGGCTTCGAAGTCCTGAGCTGGCTCGATCGCCGGCCGGGCCGGTTTTCCTTCTCCCATAAGGACTATACGGTGGTGCTCAAGGAGGGGAAGGTGGTCCAGTTCGGCCCCGGCCTGATTCGTCGCGATGGCAAGACCTCGCTGCAGATCGAGACCGACGATCCCTGATTCCTGCCAAGTCGGCAGAAGAGCGTACAAGCGTGATGCACCGCGACAAGGCTAGGTTTTGCGCAAGTCTCCGCGGGAGCCATCGCCATGTGCCAGAACCCAGCCACCTTCACCGAGCTCGCCTCTGAACTGCACCGCCTGCACGATGCCCGCGAGGCCGTGATCGACCAGGCGCTTGGCGCCCTCGAAGCCTGCCATCCCCCGTTGGCCCAGCTACTCCTCTCGTGCACGGGCGACCGCCACCGGGCCGCCCGCTGGCTGGTCATGCCCCAGCGCGCGTTCTCCGGCAGGAATGCCTACGACATGCTGGCCGACGGCGATGTCGACGGTGTCTGGGAGCAGGTCGTGCTGAAGCAACTCGGCGTGGCTCCCGCGCTGTGAGCTAGATCCAGCCGCGCTCGCGGTAGATCCACAGGGCCACGTACTCGCGCAGGCAGCGGGCAGTAAGGGTGAGCGCGTCCCGCCTCGGAAGCCAGGCGGGTGCCTTTGCCAGCACGGCATGCGCGTCGGCGGCGGGGACCGGCGACACCGTGACGCCTTCGTGACGGAAGGCGCCGGCGGCCCGCCGCATGTGGATGGCCGAGGTCACAAGCAGGATATCGGTCGACCCGTTCGCCCTCAGGATCGCCGCGGAGTTGCGCGCGTTCTCGTGCGTATTCGTACTGCTTGCCTCGACCCGCAGGTCGCGTAGCGGCACGCCGGAAACCTTATAGCCTTCGGCCAATTGGCTAGCCTGGTCGCTGCCCGAAACCAGCAAGACAGGTGCGAAGCCTTCGCGCCACAGGGTCAACCCCGTGCCGGCGCGTGTCGTCGCGCGCGACCAGTCGTCCACGGGCAGCTTGCCCCCGCCGAGCACGACGATGGCGTCGGCGCGAGGCTGCGTAACGGAAGGAGGCGTCGCCAACGTGCCGCGCAAGGCCAGCGCGAGGGCGGGCGTCGAGGCGATCCATATCCAGGCCACGGCGACGATGCCGATCGCAAGCGCGGGCACCGGCTTGCGTAGCAGCACCAGTGTCACGGAAAGCGCGCCCAGCAGGAGTGCCTGCACGGCCGGGTGCAAGAGACTAGCGGCGATGTCCACGAAATCGACCACGGGCGTCCTGTATCCGGAGGGTCCGGCCCCAGGTACGGGAGGCGAAGCATCGCCTAAAACGCCTGCGAATACCCTTCGGTCGAATGGCATAGGCGGGCCGTGGAATAGACGCGCAGGGGGATAGAAATGACGATACCGGCCGAGGAAGTCACAGGGGTGGAACGTCGTCATGAAGCATTGGAACCGCGCAATCACGCTCGTCGCCGCCGTGTTGTTGACCGCCTGCGCCACGGGTGGGAGCACATCGGCACCGCCGAAAGCGAACGCTGAAGACCAGGCGGTCGCATCCTATCTGATCGGTGTCGACGACCAGTTGCAGGTCACGGTCTGGCACAACCCGGACCTCAGTGTCAGCGTCCCGGTCCGGCCCGACGGCAAGATCACCGTGCCGCTGGTCGGCGATGTTCCCGCCGGCGGACGTACCACCGAACAGGTGTCTGCCGAGATCCAGCAGAAGCTGGGCCAGTACATCCGCGACCCGCAAGTGGCGGTGATCCTCACCGCGCTGCGCAGCCATGAATACCTGTCCCGCGTCCGCGTGACCGGTGCCGTGCGCAGTCCCATCTCCATTCCGTACCGGCAGGGCATGACGGTGCTCGACGCGGTGCTCGCCGCCGGCGGCACCACGGAGTTCGCCGCGCCCGATCGCACGGAACTCTATCGCCGCAATGAGGGTGGTTCGACCCAGTCCTACGCCGTGCGCCTGGAGAAGATCCTCCAGCAGGGCGATCTGGCGAACAACTACCCGGTACAGCCTGGTGACGTGATCACCGTTCCGCAACGCGCTTTCTGACCGACCCCGCAGTCGCGGGTGCAAGGGGTAATTCAATGAGCGGGGAACTCGTTCCTTTCGCGGGCATGCTGCCCGCACTGATCGGCGAAGCGCGCAGGCGGCGCGTCGTGATGGGTGTCGTCTTCGCCATGATCGCCCTCGCGGCGCTGGCGGTGGGTTCGGTCTGGCCGAAGAAGTACGAAGCGTCGACGACGATCCTCGCCCAGGAGGCGAGCATCATCACGCCGCTGATGGAAGGCGCGGCCGCCGCCACGGGAAACAAGAACCGTGCAGGCATTGCCCGTGACGTGATCTTCAGCCGCAAGGTACTCGACCAGATCCTGGAAACCGGTGGCTGGGCGGCTTCGCACCCGACGCCGCTGGAACGCGACAAGATCGTCGAAGGCATCAAGTCGCGCACGCGGCTCGTCAACAATCGCGACAACCTCATCACCATCACCTATTTCGACTCGGACCCGAAGCGCGCCTTCGAGGTCACGCGTGCGTTCGGCCAGCTGTTCATCAGCGAGAGCCTGGCCTCGAAGCAGCGCGAGAGCCGCGAGGCCTATGAGTTCATCAACAGCCAGGTCGAGGCGTACCGCACCAAGCTCACCGATGCGGAAGACAAGCTGAAGGCGTATCGCGATGCGAACGCCGACGCGCGCCCGGGCAGCGAGATCGACACGAATACGCGCATCAGCCAGCTGCGCACGCAGATCGAAAACAACCGCATGGATTACATGCAGAAGCAGTCGCAGGCCGCGGTGCTCTCGTCGCAACTCAATGGCGAGTCCGAGGTCAACGCGGTGCAGACGGTGGGTGGCATCTATCAGACCCAGCTCGCCGACCTGCAGGGCCAGCTCGACCGGCTGCTGCTGAACTACACCGAGGATTATCCGGACGTGATCCGCCTGCGCCACCAGATCGAGGATGTGCGCAAGCAGGCACAGACGGCGGACGCCACGCGCGCCTCCGGTGGCGCCGTCGCGCTCGACCACGCGGTGACGATGAATCCCGTTTACCAGCAGATGCGCCTGCAGCTCGCCGCCGTACGCGGCGACGCGGCGGCCAGTGCGGCCCGGGTCAACGCGAGCGAGTCCATGCTCCAGTCCGAACTGGAACGCAGCAAGCGCATCGCCAACTCCGAGAACGTGACCGCGGAACTCACCCGCGACTACACCGTGAATCGCGACGTTTACCAGGACCTGCTGAAGCGCCGCGAGAACGCGCGTGTCTCGATGAACCTGGACGCGGAACAGCGCGGCCTGACCTTCCTGGTGCAGAACCCCGCCATGATGCCGCTGGTGCCCTCGGGCCTGCGCTTCATGCACTTCGGTCTCGCCGGCCTGGCGCTGTCGCTGGCGATCCCGCTCGGACTGCTCTTCGCGGTGGCTCGCTTCGATCCACGCGTCCGCTCCGTGCACCAGCTGGAGCGCGCCACGGGCTTCCCCGTGCTCGCCACGATCCCGTTCTATCCGACCCCGCGTGACCGTCGCCGCGATCACCTGCACAACATGATGCTGGGGCTGATCGTGATGGGCGTGGCGGCGGTGTACCTCCTGGTGTTCTGGCTGCGGATGAAGGGCTGACGATGAACAAGATGGCCGCTGACAACATCGAACTGGGCGACGTGGTCGCCACGCGCCACGACGACGCCCACACCGCGCCCGGCCACTCGATCGCGCGGATGCGCGAAGAGGGCGGGTCCCTGGCGCCGATCGACTGCGAACGCAAGCGCCTCATCCACCGCGAGGAGTCGGTGCGGCAGCAGTCGGACGCCTTCCGCGGCATCCGTACGCGCCTGCTGGAGATGGCCGGAGAGAATAATTTCGTGACCCTGGTCGTTTCGGTAAGTCCCCGTTCCGGGGGCAGTTTCGTCGCACGCAACCTTGCGACAGCCTTCGCTTTTGACGAGTCGAAGACCAGCCTGCTGGTCGATTGCAACCTTCGCTATCCGAACCAGCACAAAGCCTTTGGCGTGGAACCGCGTACCGGTGGGCTGATCGATTTCCTCGAGCACCCGTCGCGCGGCATCGCGTCGATCATGTACCACACCGGCGTGCCGCGCCTGCGCCTGATTCCGGCCGGCAAATCGCGCGAGAACAGCGGGGAGTACTTCTCATCGTTCCGCATGCGTGCCGTACTCGATTCGTTGCGCTGTCGCTACACGGATCGATACCTCTTCCTCGACGGGCCCCCGGTCAAGGGCTCGCCGGATGCCCGGATCCTCTCCGATCTGGCGGACTTCGTCGTCCTTGTCGCCGGCTACGGACGCGACACGCCGGCCACGATCAACCAGGCCGTCGCCAACTTCGATCCCGCGAAACTCGCCGGGGTGGTTTTCAACCAATCGCCGTGAGCACGGCGCCCTGGCATGCGGCAGGCAGGCGCCGCAGGCCAACAGGGGCTAGGGGAGGGAACATGCCGGCAATGTCCAGGCTCGCCCGCGCCATCGTGCTCGCCCTCGTCGTGACACCCGTCGTGGCGCAAGCAGGTACGCTCAACTACACGCTTTATGCCGGTCTCGAACACAGCAATAACATTGCGCTTTCGTCGGACAACCCGCTTACCGAGAACGTGCTGACGCCGGGTGGCACCTTCCAGTTCACCCAGATGGGCTCGACGTTCCAGGCCAACGTGGGCGGTACCGTCGAGTATCGCAAGTACCTCAACAACCACTTCGATTCGCAGGTTCAGACGCAGATCGCGGGCCAGGCGAACTGGACGATCGCGCCCGACCGGCTCGACTTTTCCGTCGAGGACTATGCGGGTGTGCAGCCGGTGGACCAGCTGTCCAGCGATTCGCCGGACAACCAGCAGCAGACCAACGTGATCGTGCTCGGCCCGACCCTGCGCATGCGCTTCGGCGATGCCGCGCGCGGGCAGTTCGAACTGCGTTACATCAACAGCTATGCGTCGAAGGTGGACGAGTTCGATTCGTCGCGCGGCCTGGCAGCGTTCCGTGTCTATCGCGACCTCAGCCCGACGGACCAGCTGTCGGCCAATGTCGAGTTCCAGCGCGTCGACTTCGACAACCAGCCCAGCGACGCCAACTACGACCGCAAGGAAGCCTTCCTGCGCTATACGAGCACGCTGGCGCGTTTCGATGCCGATGTACTTGTCGGTGGCACGCGGCTCGAGTTCAACGATGGCTCGAACACCTCGGCACCCCTGGTGCGCCTGCGCATCGGCTGGCAGCCGACCCTTCGCAACTCGCTGACCATCGCGGGCGCCTACCAGTACGCCGATGCCGCGCAAGACATTATCACCACGCCCGGTGTCTACGACACGGCCACGGTCGCCGACCGCGTCGAATCGATCGATCCTTTCGCGGGTACCGGTGGCATCGGCCGGGGAACCAGCTCAGGCATCGGTGTCGGCAGCGCGGTGATCGGCGACCAGGTCTACAAGGAACGCCGTGTCGAGGCTACGTGGAACTGGCGCTCCGAGCGCCTCACGCTGACCGTGTCGCCGGCCTTCAACAAGCTGCGTTACATCGGCGATTCGACGTTCGACCAGACCGACAAGGGCGTGAGCGTGGGTATCGGCTATCGCCTGCGCCCGACGCTGACGTTGACCGCCTTCGGTACGTACGACCGCCTCAAGTACCAGACCCTCGACCGCGAAGACAAGACCACCCGCGTGGGACTCGACCTTGGCCAGCAGTGGAATCGCCACTGGAGTTGGCATGTATCCGTGGCGCGCGACCGGCGTACCAGTAACGCCGTTGGCCAGGATTACAAGGAAAACCAGTTCTTCGTCGGCGTGGTGTACCGGAGATGACCATGCGACCCGATGCGGAAATGCCGTTCTTCTTCGGCGACGATGCCGGCCTGTTCGGCATGTACCACGCGCCGGCGCTACCGGCGCGTCGTGCCGTGCTCATGTGCCCTCCGCTGGGGCAGGATCTCATCCGCTGCCACAGGCTTTACCGCCAGCTGGCCCAGGCGCTGGCCGGGCAGGGGCTCGCCGTGCTTCGTTTCGATTATCACGGCACGGGTGATTCGGCCGGCGGCAGTGCCGAAGTCGACTGGAATCGCTGCGTCGCCGACACGGTCACCGCGACAGCCGAGCTGCGGCTGCGGGCCGGTGTCGACCGCGTGGTCGTGTTCGGCGCGAGGCTTGGGGGAAGCATCGCGCTGGCCGCCGCCGAGCGTGCGCGTTTCAGCGAGGTGATCGCCTGGGATCCTGTGCTTGAAGGCGACGAATACGTCAGCGCGCTCGACGCCATGCAGGCGGCATTGCGCGAAGACGCCGACCGCTTCACACGCCCGCGCAGCCATGCGGACGTTGCCGAGCAGTGGCTCGGCTTCAACATCGGCGACGGCCTTCGCCACCAGCTGTCCGAACTCAGCCTGCGCGGCGCCGACGTGCCCACGCTGGTCCTCGATTCGCTGCCGCCGTCGGCCGGATCGCGCTGGGATCGCATCGTGTCCTCACGCGGCACCGTCGCGGCGATCGCGCCGCCGACGCCATGGAACGACCTGCGTCGCCTGGAAGCGGCGATCCTCTCGCAGCCGCTGATCCAGGCGGTGAGCGGACGCCTGAAGGAGACCGCATGATGCGCGAGGAAGCCCATCGGTTCGGTCGCGGTCGTCACCTGGTCGGCATTGCCGGCCTGGCCGACGTTGCCGCCGGCGACACCGGCGTGATCGTGATCAATGCGGGCCTGGTGCATCGCATCGGCCCATTCCGCCTGCACGTGGAACTGACCCGCCAGCTGAATGCTGCGGGTTATCCGACGTTGCGTTTCGATCTTTCCACGCTCGGCGACAGCGCCGCCACGGGTGGCGGGCAGACACGTACTCAGCAGGTCTGCGCCGACCTCGACGACGCCATGAACCTGCTCAAGTCCTGCGCGGGCTGCGAGCGCTTCGTGCTGGTCGGCCTCTGCTCCGGTGCGCAAAACGCGCACATCGTGGCGGCCACCGATCCCCGCGTGTCGGGTGCCGTATTCCTCGACGG